>JALOTB010000110.1 GCA_025458165.1 Chromatiaceae bacterium
TCCAAATCGTTCGCCATACGTTTTCTCCTGCCACAGAAAGGCACTTCAACCCATACCAGTCTCGTGCGAGCCCCGCACGCGGGGGTGCTCCATGCCGCGTCACGCGACGGACGAGGTCATACCCGAAGGATGCGTCTCGGCGGTCGCCGCGCCGGCATTCGAAGGCATTCGGATGCGGCTTCCCGCGAGCGAGAACCCCCATCCTACCCATGGAAAAGCGTAGGAAGGGCATCGGGGTTTGTCAACGTCGATTGTCGTTTTTACTTGTCAATTTTCATTGACGCGGATTGACAGTGGCACAGCGTCTGCCACCCCGTCGTCGGGCGTACCAACCGAGCAGCAGGGGCGCGCTCAGTAGGTGCCGACGGGGCGGGCCACTGGCGGGGCTGCCCTTCAGCCGGGGTGGATCACTGGTACCGGGTCAGCACCGGAAGCCAAAGTAGAGACGACAGCGGCGTCCCGCTACGCCAGAGCAGGGGCAGGCCGAGCCGGGACGACAGGGGCGTCCGCTCCGCCATCAGCACCGGCCGGCCGAGCTTGGCCGACAGCGGCGCCGGCGCCACCAGCAGCACCGGCTTGCCAATCAGTGACGACAGCGGCACCGCGTTGCGTATCAGCGGGTTGCGGCCGAAGAGGGCAAGGCGCGGGCTCGCCAGCCCACCGAGCAGCCGCGATAGGACGGTGCGACCGGGCGAGAGTACCGGCAGACCCAGGCGATGGGAGAACGGCGCCGGGTAGTGAGGCGGGAGCGGCCTGGTCAGCAGGTGCATGCCGAGCTTGGAGGACAAGGGCGCCGCGGTGTCGGACAGCATCGGCAGGCCGAAGCTCCGGGTCCATGCGGGGCCCGAGCGGCCCCGCAGCGACGCCCAGGGCGTCGTTCTACGGCTCAGCAGGCGGAGCCCGAGCCGCGCCGAGAACGTCCATGCCGGGGTGGTCAGCTCCGGGTACCTGGCCTGGAAGGTCCGCCCCCTGGAAAGGGTGTGCAGCCCGAACAGCGCCGAGAATGGGGCCGGGCGGCGGCCCGCAAGCGGCGGGACCTGCAAGGCCGATGAGAGTGGCTCCGCCTCATCCCAGGCGGGCGAGCGCCGCGGCGCGGTCTTGATCCCGCTGTCGACCGGGCCGAATCGGTCCAGCAGGTAGATCACACGCTTGCCGGTGCCAAAGGGCGCACGGACGATGACCAGCGAACGGCCGGACCGGACAGCTTCGGCATAGACCTTGGCCTGGCCGCGCAGGATGTGTCCGGCCATGATCGCGCTGGCGATCGCCTCCAATGAGCCACCCCCGCCCCCGGCCTGCTGCGTGACCACCAAGATCCGGTCCTCCGCGAGCCCCTTGTCCTTGAGCTTGCTGGCGGCGCCGCGCGCCTGGGCTTCGGTCTCGTACATGCGTACGATCGGGTCAGTCATCTTGGCTCTCCAACGGCTTCGCGGGGTGGTACCTGGGCGATGGCTCGCACAGGCATCCGGTCATCACCGACGGTTACCGCGACCCCGCGCCCCGGGCACTCCTTATTCTCCCTCTCCCTCTGGTCAGGGGGCCGGTGAAAGGGACAGAGTCGCTTCGCAAGAAGCCCACCGGGGCTTGGTGAAGCCTAGGAACGGCCGGCGTAATTGTCAATGTTCGTTGTCGTCATGAAATGTCAATTCTCGATGACACCACGCCCCGCCTTGGTGCGGGAGACCCTCGGACGACCGGCCCGTCCCCGCGCTTGAGGCGGTCGCTCAGGCTGACTAAGACTCGCGGGTACCCTGGAGGATGACAGATACTGCGCACCGACTTGATCGGCGGGGATAATCAAGCCCCGCCCCTGGAAGCGAACTGACCCCCATCGCCATGGCCGCCCCGACCGATCCGTTCGTCCACTGGCTGCGGCACGCCACCCCGTACGTCCATGCCCACCGCGGACGGACCTTTGTGGTCGCCTTCGGCGGCGAGGCGGTCGCCAACGCGAGCTTCCGCAACCTGGTGCATGATCTCGCCATGCTGCACGGGCTCGGCATCCGCCTGGTGCTGGTGCACGGGGCGCGGCCACAGATCGAGGAGCGGCTGCGCCTGCGCGGCGCGGATCTGCGCTACGTCAAGGGGCTGCGGGTGACCGACGATGCGGCGCTCGCCTGCGTCAAGGAGGCCGCGGGGGCGGTGCGCGTGGAGATCGAGGCCTTGTTCTCGCTCGGGCTCGCCAACTCGCCGATGGCCGGGGTACGCATCCCGGTCGCCTCCGGCAACTTCGTCACCGCCAAGCCGATCGGGGTGCTGGACGGGGTGGACTACCGCCACACCGGCGTGGTGCGCCGGATCGACAGCCCGTCGCTCCGCCAGCGGCTGGACGATGGCGCGGTCACCCTCATGCCACCCATCGGCTACTCGCCGACCGGCGAGGTGTTCAATCTCAGCCACGCCGACGTGGCGCGCTCGGCGGCAATCGCCCTCAAGGCCGACAAACTGATCTTCCTCCTCGACGAGCCGGGCGTAACGGATACCGCCGGCGCCCTGGTGACCAACGTCCTGAGCGGCGAAGTCGCCGCGCTCCTCGCCGCCCGCCCCGATCTGCCCGAGGACCTGATCCAGGCCCTGCGCGCCGGGGCCGACGCCTGCATCCAGGGGGTCAAGCGCGTGCATCTCATCAGCCGCCACCTCGACGGCGCGCTCTTGAAGGAGCTCTTCACCCGCGACGGGACTGGCACCCTAATCACCGACGAGCCGTTCGAGGAGCTGCGCCCGGCCCGGATCGAGGACGTCGCCGGCATCCTGGAGCTGCTCCGCCCGCTGGAGGAGGCCGGGGTGCTGGTGCGCCGCTCGCGCGAGCGCCTCGAGACCGAGATCGACCGCTTCTCCCTCGCCGAGCGCGATGGCCTGGTGATCGCCTGCGCCGCCCTCTACCCCTACCCCGCCGACGGCATGGCCGAGCTTGCCTGCGTCGCCGTCCACCCCGAGTACCGCAACCGCGGACGGGGCGACAGGCTCCTGGAGCGCATGGAAGCCATCGCCCGCCAGCGCGGCCTGCGCCGGGTTTTCGTGCTCACCACCCAGACCGCTCACTGGTTCCTGGAGCGCGGCTTCGAGCCCGCCGAGCCCGCCGCGCTCCCGATGGAAAAGCAGGCCCTGTACAACTGGCGGCGCAATTCCAAGGTCTTCATCAAGGACATCGGGCCGGCGGATGCCGCTCGCTGACCCCGCGGCGGGTGCCGCCGCCCTCGACCGGCGGCTCTCCGTCGCCCCGATGATGGAATCACGCGGCGCACCCTGCTCTACACGGAAATGGTCACCACCGGGGCACTGATCCACGGGGACCGGGAGCGCTTCCTGCGCTTCGACGCCGCCGAGCACCCGCTGGCGCTCCAGCTCGGCGGGAGCGATCCGGCAGAGCTGGCGCGCTGCGCGCGCCTGGGCGAGGAGCACGGCTACGACGAGATCAACCTCAACGTCGGCTGCCCCTCGGACCGGGTGCAATCCGGCCGCTTCGGGGCCTGCCTGATGGCCGAGCCCGAGCTGGTGGCCGGGTGTGTCGCCGCGATGAAAGACAGGGTCGGCGTCCCGGTGACGGTCAAGACCCGTATCGGCATCGACGACCGGGACAGCTACGAGGACCTCTGCGGATTCACCCGAGCGGTTGCCGCGGCGGGCTGCGACGCGCTCATCGTCCACGCCCGCAAGGCCTGGCTCAAAGGTCTGAGTCCCAAAGAAAACAGGGACGTCCCGCCCCTGCGCTACGACGTCGTGGAGCGTCTGAAGGGGGACTTCCCGCGGCTCCCGATCGTGATCAACGGCGGGATCGGGAGCCTGGCCCAGGCGCGGGCCTTTCTCGACCGGCTCGACGGGGTCATGATCGGCCGCGAGGCTTACCACAACCCCTGGATGCTGGCCGAGGCCGATAAGGTGATCTATGGGGACGGTCACCCGATGCCGACGCGCCGCGAGGTTCTGGAGTCCTACATCCGTTACGCCGAGCATCAGCTTGCCGCTGGGGTCCCCTTGAGCGCCATGACCCGTCACCTGCTCGGGCTCTACCAGGGCCAGCCCGGGGCCCGCGCCTGGCGGCGCGCCATCAGCGAGCAGGCCCACCTCCCGGGGAAAGGGACGGATCTGCTGCGCACGGCGGCACCCCGCGCCTGAGCGGCGGGCCCGTACCGGCATGGACTGGCTGACGCTCTCCCTGATCTGCGCCTTCAGCCTGGCCTCAGCCGATGCGGCAACCAAGGGCTGGCTGCGGGACTACTCGGCGCGGGAGCTGACCCTGGTCCGCGTCGGGCTCACCGGGCTCCTGATGGCGCCGCTCCTCACCGGCCTGGGGCCGGTCTGGGAGCTGCCCCCCGCCTTCTGGGGCTGGATCCTCGCCCTGATCCCCCTGGAGCTCGGCGCCATGCTGATCTACATGCGCGCCATTCGCGACCACGCCCTGTCGCTCACCCTGCCCTATCTCGCCTTCACCCCGGTGTTCGTGATCCTGACGGGGTTCGTCCTGCTGGGTGAGCGGGTGAGCCTGCAAGGCGCCGGCGGCATCCTGCTCGTGGTCGCCGGGGCCTGGCTGCTCAACGTTCGCCACGCAAGCCTCCGCGCCTGGCGCACCTGGGCGCTGCCGCTGCGGGCGATCCTGTGGGAGCCCGGCTCGCGGATGATGCTTGCGGTCGCCTTCCTCTACAGCCTGACCTCGGCAATGGGCAAGGGGGCGATGCAGTACATGGCCCCGGAGCACTTCGGGGCCTTCTACTTCGTGCTGCTGGGGACGGCGGCGGTGGTGCTCTTCGCCGGACCGCGCCCGCGGCTCTTGGTGAGCATCTGGCGCCGACCCTGGGCGGCGCTGGCGGTGGCGGGCCTGAGCGCGCTGATGGTCTACACGCACTTCCTCGCGCTGCAGCAGGTCGAGGTCGCCTACATGATCGCGGTGAAGCGCACCAGCCTGTTGTTCGGCATCCTCTACGGGGCCTTGATCTTCAAGGAGACAGGGCTCGGCGCCCACGCCCTGGCCGGTGCGCTGATGCTGGGCGGGGTGTTCCTGATCGCCTTCCAGGCGGGCTGAGTCGGCTGGGGCTCAGACCGCGCCGACTCGGGCGAGGACGTCCTCGATCAGCGACTCCGCCCGGGTGTCGAGCGGGATCGCACGGTGGAGCTCCGCGGCGGACAGCGGCTCCTCGGTGGGGAGCTGGTGCTCCAGCACCTCGATCCCCGCCTCGGAGGGGTCCAGACCCCGCGCCGCGCGCTCCGCGACGCGAGTCCGCAGAACCGGCTCCGGGGCCTGGAGATCGAGGATGGTGCACGGGACCTGGAGACGGTCGGCCAGCGCGAGGAAGGCCCGGCGCTCGGCCCGGCGCAAGAATGCGGCATCCACCAGCGGACTGTAGCCCGAGCCGAGGATCAGCTCGGCGAGCGCGAGCAGCCGGGCATAGGTGCGCTCGCCGGCCTCGGCGCTGTAGATGCCCGAGCCGATCCCGCCAGGCGCGCTGCGGGCCTCGGCGGCGAGACCGAAGAGGCGCTTGCGCTCGACGTCGGAGCGGATGTGCACCAGCGGCAGACGCTCGCGCAGGGCGAGGGCCAGCCAACTCTTGCCCGTCCCCGAGACCCCGTGGGTGAGGATGAGCCGGGGCCGATCGCCTTGGATATAGCGTTCCGTGAGCGACAGATAGCGCCCGAGCTCGGCGCGGTCCTGGGCGGCTTCCTGGGCCCCCAGGCCCCCCTGCCCCAAGCGGATCGCCGTCACCTTGGCCCGCACCATGGCGCGGTAGACCTTGTAGAGGTCGAGCACCTGGAGCCCCGCATAGTCCCCGGTCAGCTCCAGATAGCGGTTCAGCAGGCGGCGCGCCGGCCGCGGCTCGCCACCCTCTTCCAGGTCCATCACCAGGAAGGCCAGCTCGCTCATGGTGTCGATCCAGCGCAGCCCGGGATTGAACTCGATCCCGTCGAAGATGATCAGCTCACCCGCGACCAGGGCGATGTTGCCCCGGTGCATGTCGCCGTGGCACTCCCGGATGTGCCCCTCGGCGCGGCGCGCCCGCAGCACCGGCTCAAGCCCTTGCCAGCGCGCCAGGGTCCAGGACTCCAGCGAGGCGAGACGCCCCCGGATCGGGCGGTCGGCGAGCCGCGCTCGGATCTGGGTGAAGTTCTCGCGCATCGGGCCGAGCACGGCCGCGGGGGTGCCGTAGTCGCTATCGGCCGGCGCCACGGGGATGGCGGCGTGAAACTCGGCCACCCGCTCGGCGATGCGGTCGGCCAGCTCGGCGGTCACCGGGAGACGAGTCAGCAGGGACTCTTGCGGGAAGCGGCGCATCCTGACCGCATATTCGAGCGCCTCCCCTTCGCCCCCGACGCGGGGGGCATCCTGGGTCCCGGTGATCGCCACCACACCCAGGTAGATCTGTGGCGCGAGCCGGCTGTTGAGCCGGATCTCCTCCTCGCAGCAGTGCTTGCGCCGCGCCAGGGTCGAGAAGTCAAGAAAGCCCAGCGCAACCGGTTTCTTGACCTTGTAGGCGTAGTCCCCGGCGAGGAAGACGTGGGAGATGTGGGTCTCGATATGCTCGACCGAGGCGGCCGCGTGGGGATAGCACTCGGGGTAATGCAGGGCGGCGATGAGACGGTCGAAATCGCTCATGACAGCAAGCCCGGATCGGTGCGCCCCCAAAAGACTTACAGACTAGGGGTCGTCCAGTCCTTGAAGGATATATTAGCCTTGTTTAATATTCGGCCGTTGTACCCGATCGCCCGGTTTCCCAATTCTAGGAGTCCCCCATGAGTATCGACCGTATCGTCCTCGCCGTCGCCGGCACCTTCATCCTGATCTCGCTGGCGCTCGCCCATTACCACAACCCGCTCTGGCTCTGGTTCACCGCCTTCGTGGGCCTGAACCTGCTCCAGTCGGCCTTCACCGGGTTCTGCCCCTTGGCCACGATCCTGAAAAAGATGGGCAAGCAGCCGGGCGCGGCGTTCTAGGACGTCGCTCCTCTTGAGCGAAAAGGCCCGCCAGTCGGCGGGCTTTTTTTTGGCCTCAGCCGGGGGAGCCGGGTCTCGCTGCGCTCGACCGAGCCTAAGCCGGTCATGCCCCCGTCGGCTCCGCCCAGAGGTCGTGCTCGCCGGAGCCGGTGACGACCACCTCGATGAAGTCCCCCGGGGCAAGATCCCAGGCGCCGGGGACGATCACCGTGCCGTCGATCTCGGGGGCGTCGGCGTAGCTGCGAGCGATCACCTGCTCGTCCTCGACCTCGTCCACCAGCACGGTGAGCCGCTCCCCGACGCGCCGGGCGAGCTTGGCCCGGCTGATCTCGGCCTGAACCGCCATGAAGCGCTCGCGGCGGTCCTCGGCGACCTCGGCCGGTACCGGGTCGGGCAGGGCGTTGGCCGCCGCCCCGGCGACCGGCGAGTAGGCGAAGCAGCCTACCCGGTCGAGCTCGGCCGCCCTGAGGAAATCGAGCAGGGTCGCGAAGTCGGCCTCGGTCTCGCCGGGGAAGCCGACGATGAACGTACTGCGGATCACCAGCTCCGGACAGGTCTCGCGCCAGCGGGCGAGTCGCTCCAGCACCCGCTCGGCGGCGGCCGGCCGGCGCATGGCCTTGAGCACCGCGGGGCTGCCGTGCTGCAGCGGCATGTCGAGATAGGGCAGGATGCGCCCCTCGGCCATCAGCGGGATCAGCGCGTCCACCTGGGGGTACGGATAGACGTAGTGCAGGCGCACCCAGGCCGGCAGCTCGCCCAGCGCCTGGGCGAGGTTGACGATGTCGGTGCGCAGCGGCCGGCCGTGCCAGAAGTCCGGCCGGTAGCGGAGATCCAGCCCGTAGGCGCTGGTGTCCTGGGACACGATGAGGAGCTCGCGCACCCCGGCCTCGACGAGCTGGGCCGCCTCGCGCAGGACCTCGCCGATCGGGCGGCTCGCCAGGTCGCCGCGCAGGCTCGGGATGATGCAGAAGGTGCAGCGGTGGTTGCACCCCTCGGAGATCTTCACATAGGCGTAGTGGTGCGGGGTGAGCTTCACACCCTGCGGGGGGAGCAGGCTCACGAAGGGATGCTCCGGCGCCGGCAGGTGCTCGTGCACCGCCTGCATCACCTCCGCGTAGGCATGGGGGCCGGTGACGGCGAGGACCCCCGGGTGGGCCTCGCGCACCAGCTCGGCGCGCGCGCCCAGGCAACCGGTCACGATCACCCGCCCGTGCTCGCTGACGGCCTCGCCGATCGCCTCCAGCGACTCCTCGACCGCCGCGTCGATGAAGCCGCAGGTGTTGACGATGACGAGATCGGCCCCGTCGTAGGACCCCGAGATCCCGTAGCCCTCGGCGCGGAGCTGGGTGAGTATCCGCTCGGAGTCGACCGTCGCCTTGGGGCAGCCGAGGCTGACGAAGCCGACCGTGGGCATGGCCTGGTGCTGCTCCATCAGCCGCCTCAGTAGCCGAAGAGCGCGCGGCGGTAACGGCGCACCCGCTCGTCGGCAGGATCGAGCAGTTCGAGCACCGCCCCGAGGGCGCGCCGCGGGATGCCCTCCCGATACTCCGGGTCGCGCTTGAGCAGCTCGGCGAGCCCCGCGAGCGCCCCGTCGTAGTCGTCGTTGGTGAGCTGCACCGCAGCGAGGGCGAAACGGGCGTCCGAGTCGACGGGATCGCCGGCGAGCGCGGCCTCCAGCTCGGCCACCGGCGGCGCACGCCGCGCGGCGAGGATCAGCGCCAGGTGGTCGGTCAGCCGCTGGATCGGCGGGTGCACCTTGAGCGCCGGCGGTAAGGCCGAAAGCACGGCCTGGGCGTCGTCGTGGCGCTCGTCCTGGATCAGCAGCTTGGCGAGCATGAGCGGCAGCGACGGGTTCTCGGGCTCGGCCATCGCCCCCTCGGCGAGGACCTGGATCGCGCGCTCGTGCTCGCCCTGCCCCCAGGCGTGCAGGGCCGCGGCCTGCACCTTGTCCGCCAGTGGTAGGATGTGGCGGTCGATCAGTGCGCGGTAGTCGGCCTCGGTCTGCATGCCGTGGAACTGCTCCACCGGCCGGCCGTTACGGAAGAGCTTGCAGGACGGCAGGCTCTTCACCCCGTACTCCTCGGCGATCGCCTTCTGCTGGTCGGTGTCGACCGTCACCAGCAAGAACCGGCCCCCGTACTCGCCCGCCAGGCGCAGCAGGAGCTCACGCTGGCGCAGCGACGGCCCCGCCCAGGAGGCCCAGAAATCGACCAGGACCGGCCCCTTGCGCGAGTTCTCGAGCACGAGCTGGGGGAAGTTCTCGCGCGTAGCGGCGAAGACAAAGGGATGCTCGGACATGGGGCGGAGTGCTTCGGGTGACGTCCAATGGGCCTGAGAGTATTGTCGCCACTCGCCCAGATCAAACGGCGGGGGACCAAGGCGCTGCTGATCGATGGAGATTGATCTCATTTAAGTAGTCGGTAGGATACCGATACTCGCCCGACCCGGGTCGGGCGGACTCGACCAGCCGTATCACCGCTCGAGGTAGTGCCGTGAAAAACTGTAAGCTCTGTAAGTTCAGTAAGCTGTGTAACGACCTGCCCGGGGTTTGCGTCCTCATCCCTTACGTGGCGGTCGCCGTCGTCGCGGTCGCTATCGCCTATCTGTTTATCACCCAGGAGCTTCTCTAGCCCCGCACGCGCCGGGCGCCGTCTCGGCGAGCCCGGCATCGACGGGCGCGAGGTAGCGCCCCAAGCCGTACCCTCGCGCCGGCATCTTTCGCTCTAGGCCATACGGCCGACCCGCGACGCCCAGCACCTTTGCGGAAGCGACCGGCCGCCCCAATCTCGCTTTTCATCGAGGAGTCGAGAGTAGCGCGCATTGAGCCACCGTCTCACCCGCATCACCACCCGCACCGGCGACGACGGCACCACCGGCCTCGCCGACGGCACGCGGCTGCCCAAGGACGCCCTGCGCATCGAGGCCCTGGGCGCTCTCGATGAGCTGAACAGCCAACTCGGTCTCGTCGCCCTGTACGCGGCGGCCGATCCGCCAGCGGAGATCACGCAGGCCCAGCACCGGCTGTTCGAGCTCGGGGCCGAGCTTGCACTCCCCGGCCAGGTGCGCATCCAGCCGGGGGACGTCACGGCGATGGAGCAAGCGATCGCCGCCCGCAACGCGGAGCTGCCGCCGCTGCGAGAGTTCATCCTCCCGGGCGGCAACGCCGCGGCGGCCCATTGCCATCTCGCCCGCGCCGTCTGCCGCCGCGCCGAGCGCCGCCTGGTGCAGCTCGCGCGGTCTGAGGGCCTCAACCCGGAGAGCCTGCGCTACCTCAACCGACTCTCCGACCTGCTCTTCGTCCTCGCCCGGGTGCTTGCGCGACACCACGGCGGGAGCGAGGTCTTCTGGCAGCCGGACGCACCCGGCACGGAGCAGCCATGACGGCGACGGTCGTCACGCCTGGCTGCGGCCTGCGACTGCATCTGGAGATCCGCCTGCCGGATGGCACCGCGGCAATCTCGACCTTCGGCGAGGAGCCGCTAGAGCTTCGACTTGGCGACGGCACCCTGGTCCCGGCTCTGGAGCAGCTCCTCCTCGGCCTCACCGAGGGCAGCGAGACCCACCTGCTCGCCGACGGCAGCGACCTCTACGGGCCGCGGGAAGAGGGCAAGGTCCACTGGATGGCGCGCTCCGACTTCCCCGCAGACATGGACCCCGCCCCTGGCCAGGTCCTCGCCTTCGACACCCCGGGCGGTCACGAGACCGCCGGTGCGGTGCTGGCGGTGGATGGTGAGCGGGTGCAGGTCGACTTCAATCACCCGCTGTCCGGTCGCCCGCTCGCGATCCGCGTGCAGATCCTCGCGGTAACCCCGCCGGCCGGCGGGTAGATACGCAGCGAGCGCCCACTAGAATCCGCCGCAACCATCCGCGACCCAGACGCGTCCATGGACATCCTCCTCGCCAACCCCCGCGGCTTCTGCGCCGGCGTCGACCGCGCCATCGAGATCGTCGAGCGCGTCCTGGAGCTCTACGGCGCGCCGATCTACGTCCGCCACGAGGTGGTCCACAATCGCTTCGTGGTCGACGGGCTCAAGCAGCGCGGCGCGGTCTTCGTCGACGAGCTGGCGGAGGTGCCGGCGGGCGGAACGGTGATCTTCAGCGCCCACGGTGTCGCCCAGCGGGTGCGCGAGGAGGCCGAGGCCCGTGGGCTGCGGGTGTTCGACGCCACCTGCCCGCTGGTCACCAAAGTCCACCTGGAGGTCGCCCGCCACTGCCGCAACGGGTACGAGGTGATCCTGATCGGCCACCGCGGGCACCCCGAGGTCGAGGGGACCATGGGACAGTGCCGCGCGGACGGGGGCCGCATCCACCTGGTCGAGACCGTCGACGAGGTCGCACACCTGCGCGTGCGCGAGCCCGAGCGGGTCGCGTACGTGACCCAGACCACCCTGTCGGTCGACGACACCACCGCCATCATCGGGGCGCTCGAGGCGCGTTTCCCGGCGATCGAGGGCCCACGCAAGAGCGACATCTGCTACGCCACCCAGAACCGCCAGGACGCGGTCAAGGCGCTGGCCCAGCGCTGCGACCTGGTGCTGGTGGTCGGCTCGCCGAACAGCTCCAACTCGAACCGCCTGCGCGAGCTCGCCGAAAAGCAGGGCGCCGCCGCACACCTGATCGACGGCCCCGAGGACATCCGCCGCGAATGGCTCGCGGGGCGTCCGCGGGTCGGGCTCACCGCCGGGGCCTCCGCCCCCGAGGTCCTGGTCGAGCAGGTCATTGCCCGCCTGCGCGAATGGGGTGCCGAGGGCGTCGAGGAGCAATCCGGCATCCGCGAGCAGGTGGTGTTTGCCTTACCCCCGGAGCTGCGCGCTAATCCCGCCCCGGTCTAGGCCCCGGCCGGCCGAATAACCCCGTGTTACACTTGGGTAAGTCTCGGGAGCGGCCCTCCGGGGTGCGTCACACCGGTTCCATCACCCAGAGGTATCAAGGGTCATGAGCGATATCCTCGTCATCGGCGGCGGTGTCATCGGGCTGATGACTGCGCGCGAGCTGGCCGTCGCGGGCGCCAAGGTCACCCTGGTCGAGATGAGTGAGACCGGCCGCGAGTCGTCCTGGGCCGGCGGCGGCATCATCTCTCCGCTCTATCCGTGGCGCTATGCCGACGCCGTCACCGCGCTGGCAGGCTGGAGCCAGCGCGAGTACCCCCAGCTCTGCGCACAACTCGCTGAGGAGACGGGGGTCGATTCCGAGCTGCTCCGGAGCGGTCTGCTGATCCTCGATGCCGAGGAGGAGGCCGCCGCCCGGGCCTGGGCCGCGACCCACCAGGCCGTGATCGAGGTGCTCGACGTGGTCGCGCTGGAGGCCAGCGAGCCGGGGCTCGCCCCGCGTCCCGAGCGGGTGCTGTGGATGCCCGAGATCGCGCAGGTACGCAATCCGCGCCTCACCAAGGCCCTACGCCGCGCGATCGCGCCGCGGGTGACCATCCGCGAGCACGAGGAGGTCGTCGAGCTGCTGGTCGAGGGCGACCGCGCCAGCGGGGCGCGCAGCCGCAAGGGCGAGATCCGTGCCGATCAGGTCGTCGTCTGCACCGGCGCCTGGACCGGGAAGCTCCTGGAACAGATCGGCGCCGCCCCCGCGATCCACCCCGTGCGCGGCCAGATGATCCTGTTCTACGGCAAGCCCGGCGAGGTGCGGCACATCGTGCTGAGCCACGACCACTACGTGATCCCGCGTAAGGACGGCCGCATTCTCATCGGCAGCACCCTCGAAGAGGTCGGTTTCACCAAGGCCACCACGGCCGAGGCCAAAGAGGAGCTCTATCGCTCCGCTGTCGAGCTCTTCCCGCTCCTGAAGCACACCCCGATCGAGGACCACTGGTCGGGGCTGCGACCCGCCGCACCGAGCGGCGTGCCCTACATCGGCGGCTATCCGGGGATCGACGGTCTCTACTTCAACGCCGGCCACTACCGCAACGGCCTGGTCACCGGCCCCGCCTCCGCACGACTGATCGCGGACCTCATGCTCGGCCGCGACCCCATCACCGATCCGACCCCTTATGCCCTAGGCGCCCCGCGCTGAGCGTCGAGATGCAGGGGCTCAGCGGGGCCAGGGCTGCGTCAAGGTCGCCGCCAGTCGCCTGAGCTGAAAGTAGTTCCCGCGAGTACTGACAATTTCGCCGCGATTGGTTTACAAACGTCGCCATGGT
>JALOTB010000181.1 GCA_025458165.1 Chromatiaceae bacterium
CCAATAGCGGCTTCTCGCTCGACGCCTCGGTGCGCATCGCCGGCCACGACCGGGCCGTACTGGAACGGCTGCTGCCGACGAGTATGTCTTCAACCAGGAAGTGCAGTGGTAGCCTCCTTCCGTCGTCGCCACCCACTAGCGACGTGCCCCTCCCTGCACCCAGGCCCCGGCAAACCACCCCTGACGCTCACTCGGCCCCCTCCGAGATGGCGACCTCGCCCCCGTCCATCCCCGTCGGTACCCTCGGGGATGCCTCGCGGCGCTTTCCACGCTCCTCTCGGCGATGCTACTGTCGTCCCCGCTTCAGCCGCCCGTGCGGTTGAACTTCCTATCCCTCAGACCACGGTTCCCCAGTTAAGCGGAATAGGTAACAGACCATCTGTTCTTCTTGGCACCGTCGATATCACCACTCTTGACGACTAAAGAACTTGGCAGGCAAGAGCAGGCGCTCCGGCATCCCCGGCAACGGCATGAACCCAAAATGCCGATAGAAGGCCGCCGCTGGCTCGTCTATAGCGTCCACAATTATGCCGACGACCGCCAGGACTGCGCTGGCGCTCGCCACCTTCCGACAGGCATCGGCGAGCAGGATCGATCCCAGCCCCTTCCCTTGATAGGCCGTATCGACCGCCAACCGACCCAGTAAGGCCACCGGCACTGGATACCGGGGCAGCTTGCGCGCCAGGTCTGCCGGAAGGTCGGAACAGCCTACGCTGCCGGCGCTCAACGCGAAGAAGCCCGCCAGACGACGCGGATCTTCATCGGGCGTGGCGACAAAGACCCGCGCGACGCCGCGTCGTACATCCTGCGACGCGAAACGGCGGACATAGTCGTCAAGGGTGGCTTGCCCGCAATGAAAGGCCCCCGTATCGATCCCACCGTCCAGGGGGCGGATACGGTAGTCGGTCATTGCCGGACTTGTTCGGCGTGGCGGTCGAAGGCACGGGCCAAAGCAGCGTTGGGCTGTGCAGGCCCGTCGAGGGCAGCCAGAAAGGCTTTAAAGTCCATGGCCGTCAGGGTAATCGATTCATTCTCCTGCACGACTTCCTCCGCGCTAGCCAAGGCGTGGGACAGCACAAAATCGGACACGCTGGTTTGGGCGTAGGCGGCCGCCTTGTCGAGCAACAGCCGCGCACGGGCGTCGCAGCGGATGTTGAGGCGGCCATCTTTGGTAGTGGCTGTGCTCATGTGAGACTCCAATGTCTAAATCTGGGGAAAGTGTACTCCGGTTGTGCGCACACTACCAGGCAGGAACCATCGTCGCCAGTGTCACGCATCGGCCGCGCTCTGCGCGGACTACCCGCCTCCCCGCCCGCGGCGCAGAGCGCCAAGGGTGCGTAACACCGCGGAGCAGTGTTACGAGGAGGCAAACCGCTGCGCACGGGTGACCGAGTCGCAGGCGATATAGGCCGCGATGGCGCCGATGTCGTCCAAGTCGTGCATCTGGGGTCCGCCTGGCTGGGTTTAGCGGCGGGGAGGTTTTGCGGCTTGGGTGATCGGGCAGTTCGAGGCGACCATTGCTCAGGTGGTCGCGCTGGCGGTGCTCATGCCCATCGTCGCCAGCATGGGGGGGATCGCCGGGACCCAGACCCTGACGCTGGCGGTGCGCGGCATCGCCCTGGGACAGATCTCCTGCCAGAACGCCCCCTCGCTGGTGGCGCGTGAAGTGCGGGTGATGGCGATATAGTTTTCGGCACCCAAGCCCCCGACGAAGCCCTCCGGTCCCGCCCGGAAGAGACGCGCGAGCACCTTGTCCTGCAATACCCGCGCTTGTCAGGCCCGGAAGCGGGCGCTCACCGGTCGGGGCACTGCGGTCGAGCCAGGCGACGAAGCGATCCATCTCCCCGTACACCTGCTGGGCGGGCGGTGCCTCGAAATGGACCCTGGGTGCATAGATGGCCCCGGACACCACCTGCATCGGCTCTTCCAGGGTGCGATAGGCCCCGATATCGCGCAGGTCTCGCCGTCCGGCCATGAGCATCCGATGCCAGCCCCACAGGGTCTCGTGGGTCAGGGGGGCCTGAAAGTGCCGATAGAGATCGACCATCAGCTCCGCCATCCCAGCCTCGGCCGGGGCCTCGGCCGGGGCGACACGACGCGTGTCTTCGGCCAGGCCAAACGCGCGCAAGAGGGAGGACTAGAGGCTATTGCGATCCAGAGACTCGCCCTCGATGCGGGCGGTCATCAGGGCCTCGTCGCCGATCAGGTCGACCGTCAGCGCCCGTTGCTCCGAGTCGTCCAAATGCGCGAAGGCGCCGAAAAGGAGCTCGGACTCATGGAGCAGGCGCGACTCTAGCGGCGCGAGCCGCGCGCTGTCGTAGGCGAAATCGGGCCAGTCGGATTGTCGCCAGTTCCAGACCATGATGCATAGGGGGAGCGGCTATTGCTCATATTGAGCGCTTTTCTTGAGCGATAGGGGAGGATCTTAACCCTCGCCACGCGTCGGCGCCAGGCGATGGGCGACCGGGAGTGGCATGGGCTCTGATCGGATCGAGTGCTTCGCCAAAGTTCGGGTCGGACAAAAAGCGGCTGAGGAACACGAATTGGTCATTGCCCCAGGTACCGGCATAGTCTGCATAGTCGGCATAGTCGAATCTGACGTGATAAGGCGTCGTGTAGTCTCACCCTCCCTCCTCCTCCCCCATTAGTCCGCTCGCCCGCAGCACTCGCCTCTGTACCGCCTGCGTCAGGACCTGATCCCCGCCGGGGCGGACCAAGGTCAGATGGGCGCGGGCGCGGGTGATGCCAGTGTAGAGCAACTCCCGGGTCAGGATCGGGCTTGGGGTGGCGGGGAGGACGAGGGCGGCATGGCTGAATTCCGAGCCCTGGGATTTGTGTACCGTGAGGGCATAGACGGTCTCCACCGCCTGGAGGCGGCTGGGGTGGGTCCATTTGATGCCATCCTGGCCGTCGCCAGCGGGGAAGGCGACCCGAAGGATCTCTTCTTGGCCGGCGCCCACCGGGCGCGCCAGGGTGATACCCATGTCGCCATTCATCAGGCCCAGGCCATAGTCGTTGCGGGTGATCAGGACCGGGCGGCCGAGATACCAGCCGGTGCTGGCCGGGATGAGGCCAGCATCCTGGAGCAGGCGGGCAATGCGCTGGTTGAGGCCCTCGACACCC
>JALOTB010000182.1 GCA_025458165.1 Chromatiaceae bacterium
GGGAGGCTCCCCGGTCGCGAGCCTGAACATCGGGAACGGATGCTCGCCGCGCATGCGAAGGCGGTTTTACACGATTAGGACACGAAAAGGGCCGCTCTGTGTCAATGGCCACCAGAACTGATCCACTTTCGGCCACGAAAATTGACCCATCCGGAGATCCGGATCAGCGTCAGTTTCCGATTTTCTGCTTCAGTCGATAGCTTTCTCCTCCGAGCATGAAGACGTGCGAGTGATGGATGAGACGGTCGACGATGGGCACGGCGACGTTCTCATCGCGGAAGAACTCGCCCCAGTTGGTGAAGTCCTTGTTGGTGGTGAGGATCACCGAGCGGTACTCGTAGAGACCGTTGATGAGCTGGAAGAGGTTGTAGAGGCCCTGGCGGTTCATCGGCAGGTAGCCCAGCTCGTCAATGATCAGCAGGTCGAACTTGAGCAGGCTGGCGATCTTCTTCTTCAGCTCCCCGCGCAGTTCGGCCAGCTCGAGGGTTTCCACCAGCGCCAGCGCCGTGGTGAAGAGCACCTTGTAGCCGGCCTCGAGGGCCTTCAGGCCGATGCCGACGGCCAGATGAGTCTTGCCCACGCCGGGCGGTCCGATGAAGACCAGGTTGGCGCGCTCCTCGAGGAAGCGGAAGTCCAGCAACTGGTTGACCTGGCGTTTGGTGATGGTGGTCTGGTGGCGGTAGTCGAACTCCTCCAGGCGCTTGATCACGGGGAAGCCGGCCTTGCGCAGGTTCGCGGCCAAGCGGTTGGTCTCGCGGCCCTGCAGCTCCAGGTCGACGAGTTGCTCGACCAGATCCAGATAGGACAGGGCGTTGGCCTCGGCGGCGCCGAGCAGTGCGGCCAGGCCATGGGCCAGATGGCCGCAGTTGAGGACACGGTATTTGTGTGCGACGGCATCAATGGAAGTCATGAGCGCCCTCCGGTGCGTTCTCTGCGGCAATGGCGGCGTAGCGTGCGAGCGGCGAGGACGCCGACATGCAGGCACCCGATGGTGCGCCCGGCGGCGGTTCGCCGCAGCGCTCGGGATGTGCGCTGTAGGCTTCCAGGTAGGCGCGCAGCCGTGTATAGCTCATGGCGGGTTTGTCGCACAGCGCGTCGACGAGGCCCGGATCCAGCGCCGGGTAGCCGCCGAGGAGGCGTTTGACGCCCTGTAACTGGTCTTTGTAGATCTTCGGCTCGGTGGCCTTGATCAGGGCGCACAGACGCTGCCCCGACGCCGTGCCCAGACGCTGCTCTATGGCCGCCTCCAGGTCGGCGATCGCCACGGCGGGATCGCGGTAATGGTGGGTGTTCTTGATGATCGCGCCCTTGCCGGGAGCCAGCCCATGGCGGGCGATCACCGCGCCGCTACCGGGGTCGCTGAGCACCAGCTGCCCGTCGGTCTCGACGACGCCGACCCGGCGGCGCTGATAGGCCAGGGGGACGGAGTATTTGTTGGCCTTCCAGGCGATCAGGCCGGTCTTGTCGGCGTGCCGGGTAAGCGGTGCCTCGCCGGTGAGCTCCGGCACGCCGGGCGGGCTCAGGTAGGGCGCCATGTGCGGCTGCTCCGCGCGCCTATAGCGCTCGCGCGGCACCTCCCCGGTGGTGGCATGGGTCCGGGCATTGGCCGTCTCCTCGAGCCACTGCTGCAGGTGGGCCACCACCTCCGTCCAACCCGCGAAGGCCTCGCCGTAGAGCCCGTTGGACTTGACGTACTTCACCCCGGCTTCGACCTTGCCCTTGCTCTCGGGGTCGTAGCCGCGGCAGGCCCGGATCGCAAAACCCGCGCTCGCCGCATAGCGGGCGAAGCGTTCGTTGAGCGCCAGCTCGCGGAACTGTTCGTCGATCACCACCAGGCGGGTCTGGTCATAGACACATTCGCGCGGACGCCCGCCGAACGCGCGGAAGGCCGCATCGTGCATCCGGATCAGCGCGGCGGTGTCGATCGGCCGGGCACTGGCCGCCACGTACATCAGCCGCGAGTAGGACAGCACAAAGATCATCAGATAGACCGTGGTCTCGACCCCGTCGATCATGACCCCGCGCAGCTCCCCGCCATCGACCTGGCATTGCACGCCGGGCACCATGTCCAACACCGGCTCGTAGTAGCGCTCCTGCTTGAGCGTCACCGTCGCCTTCAGCTCACGGATGTAGCGCCGCGCCGAGCGCGCCGAGACCGCCAACTCCCCATGGGCCTCGCGCAGCTTGCGCAGCACCTTCACCGCACTCAAGCGCGGATAGGTCTCCAGCAGGTGCACCATGTACCCGCGATGCACATCCAAACGCCGCTCCCGGCGCTGACCCTCCCGATACGCCGTGATCTCCTCGGCACTCATCCTCAGGTACTTGCGCACCGTGTTGCGCGAAATCTGCAGCTCCGCCGCGATCGCCCGCAGCGAGCTCCCCCGGCCTTCGTCGTACATGGCTTTGATCTTGTGAATCATGACCCACTCCTGCACCTGCACCCCCCGAACGGCAAAAAAAGCCGCACAGTCTGAGGCTGCACACCTGAAAAGCACACTCCTGAATGGATCAAAAGAAGTGGCCGTTGGTGGGTCAGTTTAGAGAGCCGTTAACAGCCAACCTCTACTCACTAATCGAAACCGCCAAGGCCAACGAAGACGAGCCCTATCGATATCTGCGTCATCTGTCCACCGCGCTCCCCGCGGCCAGTCGCGACGAGGACATCGACGCACCCCCCCACACGCTTGGAGCCCGTGGACGTGCCAGCGCCGGGAAGGTGGTTACCACCTCAGAAATTCCGGCGCCACGCGACCTCCGCAGCGGGGGGGGGTGACTTTAGGCAGCGCTGCGCAAAGGATCGCGCCAACGGCGCCTAGCTGTCATGCAGACGCCCTTCACCCTGTTGGCCGGCAATC
>JALOTB010000005.1 GCA_025458165.1 Chromatiaceae bacterium
CCGCTCGATGCGGAAGCCGCTCTCGTTGGTGCTGTTGTCGACCCAGGTGAGGTTGACTTGGCTGGTGGAGAGCGCGGTGGCAGTGAGCCCGCTGGGGGCCTCGGGGATCGGCTCACTGACACTCGTCAGCGCGCTGACCGCCTCGGCGACCTGAATCCGCGGTTTCGACAGGTTGTTGCGCAAATCCAGAACCGGCTCTCCGCTGCTCTGCAGGGCGGCGAGCACCTCCTCCACACCGGCCGCCGGCTTCGCAGACTTCAGCACCGCCCAGGCACCCGCCACATGCGGCGTCGCCATGGAGGTCCCGCTCGCGTAGCCGTAGGTGCCGCCGGGGATGGAGGAGTAAATCGAGCTCCCGGGCGCGAGTAGGTCCAGGAAAGAGGCGCTGTTCGAGAACGAGGAAACACTGTCCGATTTGGTGGTGCTCCCCACAGTCACCGCCGTCGAGACACAGCCCGGGGCGCCGGTGGCGTCGGCGAAGCCATCGTTGCCGCTCGCAATGACCGTGGCGATACCGGCCGCGTGCAAGGCATCGATCGCGGGCTTCGTCGGATCGCCGTCGCAATAGCCGGTGAATCGGCCCCCACCCAGGCTGAGGTTCGCCGCGGCAATCGCATGGGTCGCTCGAAGCGCGTGGATACGCTCCAGCCCCAAGATGATGTCCGAGGTGAATGCCAGCACACAGGGCGCTAGCCCGCAGTAGCTACTCGGAAACAGGCTGAAGACCTGGACGGCGATGATCTGGGCGTCGCGCGCAACGCCGGAGAAGCTGCTGCCCTTGCCCGCGGCGATGCCGGCGACATGGGTCCCGTGAAAGCATCCATCCACGCTCATACTGCAGTTGAGCGCCGAGCTCGGGGCCGTGGAGGCGGTGACCCCGCCGGGGCAAAGCGAGGAGGCGCCGTACGCCGGGGCATTGGACGAGTAACAGGCCTCGGAGACAACCTTCCCGGCCAGGAACGGATGGTCCTTGTCCACTCCCGTGTCCAGGATGGCAATCGCCTGTCCTGCTCCGCTGTAGCCCCCGAAGGTCCCGCCGACGGCCCCGATCAAGGGCACGCTCTCAATCAGCGCTGGCGGGTAGGCGACGTCCTCGACGACGTCAACCACCGTCGGATCGGCCAACAGGTCCATCAGGTCGATCACGTCGACCTCGAGGGCGAGTCCCGGCATCAGGCCAAAGAGCTTGACGGGTTCGCCGGATCGATCGCGTCCCTCGGCAAGCCCCAGGCGGCTGAGAACGCCTCGCTGGGCCGTCGACAGGATCGCTCGGCGTTCTAGGTCCGACTGGCCCTGGGGCGCCATGGGCATGCTCAGGCGGACGATCACTCGAGCCGACCCGTGTGTCGTCGCCTGCTCCAGCAGATCGGCCTGTCGCTCGACCGCCGTGATGCTTGTTGCCGGCATTGCGGCGGGATCTGGCCCAAACAGGGGGTGGACGCTCCCGTCATCCAGTACCCCCGACTGCACCGAAAGTGCCGTCAAGACCCCCATCGCCGCGATCAACGAACGCGAGAAAAGGTGCCGTCTGCTGTTGGTCATAACTCGATGTCCCTGTGCTCGGCGATGAGATCGGAGACGAACCGCACCTGGCTTCCGTTCGGACCCCAAGCTGTCCTCTCGGCAAGTCCGAGTATGCCGCTCGTGTCACCCGTATACCGAGAACCAACGCGCAATCTGGGCCCAGTTTGCACCCCGAGGCAGAGGCCATTTTCTTGGGATGGCCGTCGCCTCCGGCAGGGGGCGCTGAAGTATCCCTCTCGTCGCACCGGGCGTTCGAGGTCGACGGGCACTGCCGCCGCGGGCTGGCGGAAGATGACCTCCAACAGCGCAGTTTCCAAGCATCCCTTTGCCAGCTGTCCCTTTGCCAGCGCGGCGCCGGATGTCTTACTGTTTGGGGTGACCGCCAACGACTCGCGAGGCTCCGTGCGTCCGGCAGCGCCGCGCGGCCGGGGCGGCCCGGCTCAATGAGGCGGAGCTGGAGACCTGGGCACGGCAGTTTCGGGCGCGCGGGTTCGGCATTGCCGCCGAGGGCGAGCCGGCCGATCTGGTGGTGGTCAATACCTGCGCCGTCACCGGCGAGGCGGTGCGCAAGTCGCGCCAGATCCTGCGCCGTGTCCAGCGCGGCAATCCGGCGGCGCGGCTGGTGGTGAGCGGCTGTCTCGCCTCGCTGGAGGCAGAGGCGATCGCCCGCGAGCAGCCGGTCGACCTGGTGGTCGCGAATCGGGACAAGGAGCGTCTGGTCGAGCTCTCAGTCGAGGCGCTCGGCCTGCCCAGCCGGCCCCCGGCCGACCTCGACGGCGAGGCCGACACCCTCTTCACCCGCGGCCGCCAGCGCGCCTTCATCAAGGTGCAGGACGGCTGCCGCCACCGCTGCACCTTCTGCATCGTCACCCTCGCCCGCGGTGAGGAGCGCAGCCGCCCCGTCCGCGAGGTCGTCGCCGAGATCAACCGCCTGGCGGCCGGCAGCGTGCAGGAGGTGGTCCTGACCGGCGTGCACCTCGGCGGCTACGGCAGCGATATAGGGAGCGATCTCCTGGGCCTGCTCGGTGCGGTGCTCGCCGACACACCCGTGGCGCGGCTCCGCCTCGGGTCGCTGGAGCCCTGGGACATCCCCGACGGGCTCTGGGGGCTGTTCGCGAGCCCGCGTCTCATGCCCCACCTGCACCTGCCGCTGCAGAGCGGGTCCGATGCGGTGCTGCGGCGCATGGCCCGGCGCGGCCGAGCGCGCGACTTCGCCGCGCTCGCCACCGCCGCGCGCGAGCGGGTCCCTGAGCTGAATCTCACCACCGATCTGATCGTCGGCTTCCCCGGCGAGACCGAGGCGGAGTGGCGCGAGACGCTCGGACTCGTCGCCGGGATCGGGTTCGGGCAGATCCACGCCTTCCCCTACTCGCCCCGAGCCGGCACGCGGGCGGCCAGGCTCCGCGGACAGGTCCCGGCCGACCTCAAGCGCACCCGCGCCCGCGAGCTCCACGCGCTGGCTCGCGAAGCCCGCCGCGCGGCGCTTGAGCGACAGGTCGGCGGCGAGGTCTCCGTCTTAGTCGAGCGACCCGCTAGGAACCCGGCAAGCGGCGACTGGCTAGGCTACAACCCGAGCTATTTTCCGGTCCGCTTGCGAGCGGAGGGCGTCGAGGACCTGACCAACCGGATCGTCCGGGTCCGAATCACCGGGTGCTGCGCCGACGGCGACAGCCTGCTCGGCGCGGTCTGCACCTAGCCGAAGCCGCTCAAAGCCCCGCACCGTTCGCGGCCCGCTGCTCCGCGTCGAGCGCGGTCGCGAGATAGGCCAGGGCGAGCCCCATCTCCCGCGTCCAACTGAGCTCGACATGCCAGCCCTCCGCCGGCCGCCAGACGTGCACCGCCCGACCCTCGCCACGGCGGATCGCGGCCTGCCGCCGCCCGGGCGTATCGGCATAGGCGGGAAACTCACTGCGGTCTTCTCCCGCGCCGTGCCGGGCCCGCAGGGTCTGGTAGAGTTCCTCGAAGCGGAGCTGGGTGGCCCCAGGATACCGGCGCACGACCTTGTAGATCCTGCCCCGATAGCTGAGCACGTAGATGCGCTCCGGCCCCTCCTGGTACACCAAAGCGCGGTGCTCGCCCTGGGTCTGCTCGATCACTGGCGGGGGGCCTTGAGCTCGGAGCGCCGTGAGATCCCCGCCCAAGCAGTAGCGGTCGAGCACCCGGGCCAGGCAGGCATCCTCGGCCATCGCCGGACCAGTTCCCAGCCAAAGCGTTGGGGCCAGGATCAACGCCCGCCAGTGGACCCAGCCGCGGAGTCTGAGCACAGCCTTCTCCATACCTTTTCTGACAGGACTCCCGAGGTCGTCACCGGGCGCAGCCGGCTTGCCACGAGCGTCTGCAAACCTATCGGAAGCGCCCGCGCGATCGGTCGTCATCGACCGCGGTGGTGACTGGGCGGCGAGCCGCCGCAAGCATACCCCAGGGTCTCCACGGCGACGCACTGCGAACCACCGTTGGCAGGCGACGGTCCGAGTCACCGTCGATCGACCAGCGCGACGGCCTTGACCTGCGCGTAGACCTCGCGCCCGGGGGCGAGCTGCAACAGGTCGCGCGAGCGGCGGGTCAGGCGGGCGCGGCGCTGGGTCTTGTCGTCCCGGCCGCAGGCGAGCCGGATCGGGACCTTGGTGCCGTCGAGCTCGACGATCTCCAGGATGCGCACGGGGAGGATGTTGAGGATGCTGGAGGTCCCCGGCTCGTCGAGCGCGAGGCTAACGTCGCACGCCGGCGGCAGGTCGAGCCGTGCCGACAGCCCGCGGGGTACCCGCCCCCGCACGCGGCCGGCTTCGCGTCTCAGCGCGCCTCAGGGTCAGTCCCCTTTTGTTGACCCTAACGCCTGCGCCGCCCTTGCCCGCACATGACTTCAATGCTAGCGTCCCGCGCAGCTCAGCCGGGGTGTGATCGGGCTGCCTGCGCGTTCGCGATCCGTCGCCCTTCCCAGCTCTCGTTCGCCGACAAGATTCACCCTGCCCTCGGGTAGCGCCGAAGGCGCCATCGCGGCAGGGAATGCCCTGGCTTGGAGAGAACGCCGCCCCATGGAACGGGAGGGGGGTCTCTGGCTGGCGAGATCCTTGCGATGCCGAGGCCACAAGAGAATGTGACGCGGACCGCACCAGGACGCGATGGCTGGTTTCTTGAGCCTCAATAATCCATTTTGGTCAGGGGGGAGTTTTATGTCGCTTTCTCACGTTCGTCCCGCAACGGCCGCAGCGACGATCCTCGCGCTTGGCTTGGCCGTTGGTCTGCCCGCCCAGGCCGCGGCCACCAAGGAGCAGATCTATCAAGAGATGCTCGCGCTCGCCAATCAGTTGCGGGCGTTGAAATCGCGCCTGGCCAGCGATCCTTCGGCGGCTGGCGCGTACGCCGCGGCATTCGACCGCTACGGCGAGCTCTCGCGGCAGATGGGCGGTGATGATCCCGGCCGTCTCGGAGCGTATGGCGTGGGCCCGGGGCGAACGAGCGATCGGCGCGACGGCAACAACGGCGTGCTCGCCGTGCCGTCTTCGTCGCCCCCCCGATGCACCGCGACGACGACGAACGCTAGCAACACCACGCCGGTCGCGATCCCGACCGGTCCCGCCGTGGTGGCCTCGACCCTCGACGTGACGGGCGCCGGAAGCTACCTCTGGGACCTCGACCTCACGACCAACATCACGCACACCTTCGCGGCGGATTTGGACATCACGATCCAGTCCCCGGCCGGCACGGTGGTGACCCTCACGACCGACAACGGGGCGGGCAACGACAACGTCTTCAACGGCACGCTCTGGGACGACCAGGCCAATCCGGGCGGCCAGGTGCCCTACACGACCAACAATGGCCTGGTCACGGACCACGCCTACGTCAACCTCACCCGCGAGAACCCGAACGGGACCTGGACACTGACCATCAGCGACGACCTGGCCGCCGACGGCGGCAGCCTGAGCGGCTGGTCGCTCGGTGTAACCACGTTCCCGGCCCCCCCGACGACGGTGACGCCAACGACCGTTACCAACACCACGCCGGTCGCGATCCCGAGCGGCCCCGCCGTGGTGGCCTCGGCCCTCGACGTGACGGGCGCCGGCGCGAGCATCTGCCGCCTGACACTCGTGACCAACATCACGCACACCTTCGCGGCGGATCTGGACATCACGATCCAGTCCCCGGCCGGCACGGTGGTGACCCTCACGACCGACAACGGGGCGGGCAACGACAACGTCTTCGACGGCACGCTCTGGGACGACCAGGCCAATCCGGGCGGCCAGGTGCCCTACACGACCAACAATGGCCTGGTCACGGACCACGCCTACGTCAACCTCACCCACTGACCATCAGCGACGACCTGGCCGGCGACGGCGGCAGCCTAAACGGCTGGTCGCTCAACTTCGAGGATTGCTCCTGCGCGGCACCGTTTGCGGCGGCTCAACCGATCCCGACGCTCTCGCCGCTTGGTCTCGTCGGGCTGATGCTCGCCATGGCCGGGGCCGTCCTGGCGGCGATGCGCCGTCGTCGCAATGTTTAGCGCCTGAACAGCCGTCGATTCGACCTGACCTCGGCGAGCAGGCGAGCCGAGACCCAAGGGCACCTCGAAACACTCCGGGTGCCCGTGCGGCGCCCGGATGTGACGTCTTGAGAACAGCCAGGAAGGGGATTGCCCAGATCCCCATCAGGGGAGCTCGAAACGCCCACGTTAAGGCGCACAGCGCATCAGTAATGGCGGATTTACTGATCCGCATCGGCGAACGCCGGGCGATAACGCACTCGGCCGACCGCCGCTGAGGGCGTGGCAATGGACTCGGCGGCCGCTGCGCCGCCCGCTCAGGCGGCGGCCACACCCCGCCTGTGTCTCCTGAGCGGCAGGTGGAGCATCCGGTTGTCGGCCAGGTTTCGCCGAGCGCTCCCGCGCATGCTGGTTCTGCTGCAAGCCGAACACATGCTCAACGTGGGAGCGGGCCATGGAGCGCCTGCGGCTCGTGGCCTCCTGAGCGGGGCTGAGCGACCGCCCGGCTTCGCCTTTGTAACAGATGTGGCTTGCGAGGCCGGCGTCCGGCAGCACCGGCTCGGTCGCCTAGCTGGGGTAGGCGCGGGCGGACGCCGGAGCACGTCGCCCACCTGGCGCGCGCCCTACCACCGGTTCTCAACGTCGACGAAACGGCGCTGGCCCAGCGTGCTATCGCACGCCCTGATCGTAGGATCGGAACCTGAGGAGGGCTTCAAGAGCAATAACAATGGGCTCATGTAGGCGGGGGTCGGGAAATCACGCTTGTCCGGCTCCGAGCTGACTTTGGCCAGGATGGCCAATAATCAGCATCTCCCTGGGCGCCGTTGAATCTGTCGAGGGAAGCTCAAAGCGCGGTACTCTGCGTGCATGCGGGTCTATATGGTTCGATTATTCCTCATTTTCTTTGCCATCGTTACACTTCTTTTTACATTAGAGCTCACGCCTTTCGGCCAGCAGTTCTTCGTGGTGCCATTTACTGCCGGTATCGCGCAGCTTAGCGTGACCATCATCCAACTGCTGGATGATCAGGTCCAGGCGTACGATAACGTTATCTGGGACCAACGAACCGGGTTCGCCGTCTCGATCGAAGCAGGTTGCAACGGTGTGGAGGCCGGCATCATTCTCGTCGCGGCTATGCTCACATTCCCCGCGAGCTGGCGCCAAAAACTGATCGGTATTACCGTGGGGCTTTTGACGGTTCAAGTCCTGAACCTTGCGCGCATCATCAGCTTATTCTATATCGGCCAGTGGAATGCCACCGTCTTCGACTGGGCGCACCTCTATATCTGGCAGGCGCTCATCATGCTGGACGTCCTCCTGGTCTTTCTCTTCTGGCTGCGGTGGGTCGCTGCGAAGCAGCATTCGGCGTCCGTGGAAGGGATGTCACAGTCGTGAGTCCCGTCAGCCATTTTACGCTGGCCGTATTCCTTTGGTTGCCGGTCTGCTTCGCCCTGTGGTTTTACGCATCCATCCTCTTCGTCGCACCCATTGCCGCCTCGGTCGAGCTCCTGTTGCAAACGCTTCTTCCCGGCGTGATCGACGAGGTCCACCAAAGAGGAAACGGTCTGCTGGTCGTTACCCACGTATCGGTCCAGCAGGCCGTCGGTGTCAACTCGCGAACGGGCGAGCTGGTCTTGGAGCTCAACCCTCTGAAATACGGCTACGGCGTCCCGGTTTTCTCGGCCCTCGTGCTCGCTTCCCCGGCATCGGAGGCGCGCCGCCTCGGAAGCTGGATCATCGGTGTGGCGGTCCTTTTTGGAATCCAGGCCGTCGGCGTTGCGACGGAGGCTGTCAAGGTCCTGGCCTTCGACACAGGCCCGGAGGCTCGCTCGGCCCTTGCCTTTACGCGGCTTGGTGATGACGTGCTGGCCCTCGTCTACCAGTTCGCGTTCCTGATCCTGCCTTCGATCTCACCAATCGTTCTGTGGATTTGGCAGTTCCGCCGCGAGCTGCCGCAGATCACAGGGATTGATGGGGGCTTCGGGTCAGCACGGCCTCGGCAGTAAGCGAATATGCTGGCGGTCTTGCCGTGGCGTCCGAAGCGGTGGGAGCGGCGAGCCGGTAGGGGCGGCGAGATTAGAGCCAGATGGACGCTCTACGGCGCGATAACAGATCGCCGCGCGCCCTATCGACTGTTATCGGGGTTGTCTTTGAAGCGAGATCGATAGACGGGGTCGCCCGCAACAAAAAGCCCGCTTTCGCGGGCTTCGTTCTCTTGCCTGAGAGACTTGGTGGACGCTACTTCGCCGCCAGTGCCTCGAGCTGCTTGGCCGGGATGATCTGGGCGTTGAGCGCGGCGTCCTTGGCGCTGCGTCCGTAGGCGACGGCCATCAGGGTCGAGTAGTAGACCACCGGCATCTTGAACTTGGTGCCGTAGGTGGCGTTGATCTGGTCCTGGTAGACCTCGACGTTCATCTGACACACCGGGCAGGGGGTGACGATCATGTCGGCCCCATGGTCGTAGGCCGCCTCGATGATCCCCTTGACCATCTCCTGGGACTTCTCCGGCTCCGAGAAGGCCAAGGCGCCGCCGCAGCACTGCACCTTCTTCTCATAGCCGGGGATGGAGTCGCCACCCAGGGTCTCGACCAGCTTGTCGAGATACTTGGGGTTCTCGAATGACTCGCCCGAGATGCCGAAGGGCCGGTTGGTCTGGCAGCCGACGTAGCCCGCGATCTTGATCCCTTCGAGCGGCTTCTTGACCTTGGCCCCGATCGCCTCGTAGCCGATGTCCTCGATCAGGACCTCGGCCATGTGCTTGATCGGGGTGTCGCCCTTGAGCTTGAGCCCAGCCTCGGCCAGGGCCGAGTTGGCCTCGGCGAGGAGCGACTGGTCCTCGTGCAGGCGCTCCTGGGCCTCGCGGGTGGAGAGCCAGCAGGCGGCGCAGGTCGCGACGATGTCCTGACCGGGGTTGTGCTGCTCGGAGAGCGCGATGTTGCGCGCCGAGAGCGTGAGCCGCGGCAGCTCACCGCCGCCGGCGTAGCCGATGGAGGCTGAGCAGCAGTTCCAGTCGGGGATCTCGTTGAGCTGGATGTCCAGCTCCTCGCACATCGTCTGCACCGAGATCAGGTAGTTGGAAGACGAGGCGCCCTTTTGCGAGGAGCACCCGGGATAGAAGGAGTACTGTCTTTTCGCCATTGGTGTCCGCTCCTCAAGCGCCGTGCTTCGCAATGCGGGCGTCTTCGAGCTCCTGGGCCTTCTTCATGACCTTGTGGAACCCGCCAAGATCCTTGACCGCGTGCCCGCCCAGGATCTCCATGGGGTTCATGCGGCCGGTCTTCATCATGTTCATGCCGAGCTTCTGGTTCTTCATGGCGACCTTGACGCCCTCGCCGAAGCCGTTCATGAAGTACAGGGCCATGCCGAGCTTGAGCTCGTTGACCCGGCCCTTCTTCATCAGGTTGTCCCAGAAGAGCTGGGCGAACTTGGCGGTGGGCTGATTCTGCGGCACCAGGCCCAGGCGCTTCGCGTAGTGGGCGAGCCCGTGCATGATGTGGGTGATGGGCAGCTCGCGCGGGCAGCGCACGATGCAGTTGTAGCAGGAGGTGCACATCCACATCGAGGAGGAGGTCAGGACCTCGTCGCGCTTGCCGGCGCGGATCATCATGAAGATCTCTTGCGGCGGGTGATCCCAGAACTTGCCGAGCGGGCAGGAGCCGGAGCACACGCCGCACTGCATGCACATCTTGACCCACTCGCCCTCTTCGACGTTCGCCTCAACCTCCTTCAAGAAGTTGTTGCGGTACTTCTCGACCATTGCTTGATTCGTGCTCATGTTCGCTAATCCCCTGGATGGGTCGCGGGCGGGACGGCTTGGCCGCCCTGCCCCACGCGCATCAGAACTTGAACGGGCTCATGCCGATCTTCTCGACCGTCGCGGCCATGTCGTTGATCAACTGCGCCGCGCGCTTGATGTCGGTGATCGCGACCTCAAACACCTGCACCCGCTCCACCTCCAGGTTGAGCTGCTGGAGGGTGTCGCCGACCTTGGACAGGCGCTCGGCGGCCATCGCCGAGCCGCGCACGAAGTGGCACTGGTAGTCGTCGTCGCGCCGGCAGCCCATGAGCACGATGCCGTCGTAGCCGGAGTTGAGCGCATCGGTGATCCAGGACAGGCTCACCGAGCCCAGGCAGCGCACCGGGACGACGCGGGCGAAGGGGCTGAGCCGCTCGCCGGCCATGGCCGCCATATCGAGCGCCGGGTAGGCGTCGTTCTCGCAGGCGAGTGCCAGAATGCGCGGCTTCTCGGAGAACTCGTCGGGCATGTCGACTGCCTTGATCTGCTGGCCGACGGTGTCGATCGAGTAGTTCTCGAAGGAGATGACACGCACCGGGCAGGCGCCCATGCAGGTGCCGCAGCGGCGGCAGCGCGACTCGTTGAACTGCGGGTAACGCTGCTCGTCCTCGTTGATGGCGCCGAACGGACACTCCACGGTGCAGCGCTTGCACTGGGTGCAGCCCTCCTTGCGGAAGCTCGGGTACGACAGGTCGCCGACCCGCGGGTGGGCCCCGGAGCCGCGCGCGGCGTTCTCGGCCGCCTGGATCGCCTTCATGGTGGCGCCGACCGCGTCCTCGATCGCCTGCTTCATGTCCATTGGCCGGCGCACGGGACCGGCGGCATAGATGCCGGTGCGCCGCGTCTCGTACGGGAAGCAGATGAAGTGGCTGTCGACGAAGCCGTGCTTCAACTGCGGCAGGTCGGTGCCCTGGCGGTAGTCGAGGTTGAGGATCGAGGGCGGCGCGACCTCCAGCTTCTTGCGCGCGGCGGCCTTCTCCTCTTCGGTCTCGGCCATGTCGACGGCGAGCTGGGCATAGGGGTCGGGGCCGACATGGGGGACCTGGCCGGTGGCGAGCACCACCAGGTCGGCCTCCATCTCGGTGTCCTCGTTCAGGATCAGGTCCTTGAACTTGACCTTGAGGCTGCCGCCCGCGCTCACCACCTCGGAGGCCTTGCCCTTGGTGAAGGTCACCATGGCCTGCTGGCCGGAGCGGTAGAAGTCCTCGCCCGCGGCACCCGGGGTGCGCAGGTCATCGAACAGAACGGTGGTGTCGCAGCCCGGGTTCTGGGCCTTGAAGTACATCGCCTGCTTGATCGACTCGGTGCAGCAGAAGCCCGAGCAGTACGGCAAATGGCCTGGCTTGGTCGAGCGCTGCCCGGCGCACTGAATGAAGGCGACGGACTTGACCTCCTTGCCGTCGGAGGGGCGCTTCAAGGGCCCGCCGTTAGCGGCCTTGGCGAGCTTCTCGAGCTCGAAGTTGGTGACCACGTCGGGGGTCTTGCCGTAGGCGAACTCGGGGAGCTGGTTGGCGTCGTAGGGCTTGAAGTCGGTCGCCTGGACGATCGCCCCGAAGTTCTCGGTTACGGTCCCGCCGGACTCGGTGCTGATGTCCGCGGCGAAGCGCCCCGGAGCACCCGAGGTGCGGGTGATCTTGGCGTTGAGATGCACCGTGATCAGCGGGCTCGCCTCGATCTCCGCAATCATCGCGTCGATGCCCGGGTCCTCGGGCTGGGGCAGATCGACGTCGCGGCCGTTGGGCACACCGAGCGCCGCCGCCCGGAAGGGCACGCGCTTGTAGAGATCGGCCCAGACGCCGCCCAGGCGGCCTTCCTCGGCCGCCAGGTGGACCGGATAGCCGGCCTTGGCGGCCTCGAGCGCGGAGGTCATGCCGGTCACGCCGCCGCCGACCACCAGCAGGGTCTTGTTCAGCGCCTGCTCCCCGGAGGGCTTGGGCACCTTCAGGAACTTGACCTCGGCACAGGCCATGCGGATGTAGTCATCCGCCATCTCCTGGGTGGTCTCCTGGTGCTCGTCGCCCTCGGGGCGCAGCCAGATGACGCCCTCGCGGAGGTTGGCGCGCGACATAGCGACGTCGGTGAAGCTGAAGGCCTCGACCTTGGCCCGCCGCGAGCAGGCGGCGATCACGATGTGGGTGGCGTTGCCCGCGTCGATGTCGTCGCGGATCAGCTTCACGCCCTCGGCGCTGCACAGCATCTCGTGCTGCTTGCAGTTGGCGATCTTGCCCTCGCGGGTCATCACGCTCTGGAGCTGTTTCGCATCCAGCCGCTCGCCGATGCCGCAGCCGGTGCAGATATAGCCCGCGAATTTCTTCTCGTCTGCCATGATCTTAGGCCTCCGCTCTGGCGACGCTGTTGACGACCTGGATGGCGCGGAGCGCCGCGCCCGTGGCGTGCTGGACGGCTCGGTTGACGTCGAGCGCGTCGGACGCGCTGCCCGCCGCGAACACCCCGCCGTTCTCCGGGGCGGCCTCGATGAAGCCCTCGCGGTTGAGCACGATGTCGACCGGGAAGCTGTCCTTGTCGACCGAGGGCTCCATTCCGATGGCGAGCACGACCAGGTCGTGGGCGTTAGCGAAACGCTTGTAGCCCTCGGTGTCCACCCCGTGGACCACGGGGTTGCCATCCTTATCCGCCACGATCGAGGCGGGCTTGGACTTGATGAACTTGACTTGCTGGATCGCCTTGACCTTCTCGTAGAAGTCCTCGATGCGGTCGATGGCGCGGATGTCGATGTAGTAGACGCTGATGTCGGCGTCCGCGCCGTAGGCGTCGCTCACGTAGGTGCACTGCTTGAGCGAGGCCATGCAGCAGATGCGTGAGCAGTGCAGCAGGTGGTTGCGGTCGCGAGAGCCGGCACACTGGATGAAGGCGACCGACTTGGCCTCCTTGCCGTCGGAGGGACGGACGATCTTGCCGCCGGTCGGGCCCGAGGGGTCGGCCATGCGCTCGAACTCGACGCTGGTGATGACATTGGCGATGCGGTCGTAGCCGTAGGGCTGGATCTTCGCCGCGTCGTAGGGCTTCCAGCCGGTCGCCCAGATCATCGCGCCGCAGGGGAAGTTCACGACCTCCTCGCTCATCTCGAGGTCGATCGCGTTGTACTTGCACGCCGCCTTGGCCTTGTCGGCGTCCGGGGTGCCGATGATGCGCGGGTCCAGCACGTAGCGCTGGGGGTGCGCCATGCGATAGGGCAGATAGGCCCCCTTGCGCTTGCCGAGCCCGTAGTTGTACTCGTCGTCGAACTGCGCCTCCACGGCCTTCTCACAGTCGCCGCAGGCGGTGCAGTTGTCGTTGACGTAGCGAGGGGAGAGCTTGACGGAGGCGGTGTAGTTGCCCTTCTCGCCCTTGAGATCGACAACCTCGGCCATAGTAAGGATGGTGAGGTTGGGGTTCATCTTGCTGCGGCGTTGGTTGATCTCCAGCCCGCAGGTGGGGAAGCAGAGCTTGGGGAAGTACTTGTAGAGCTGGGAAACGCGGCCACCCAGGTAGGGACGCTTCTCAACCAGCACGACCTGCTTCCCAGTCTCGGCGGCCTCCAAGGCTGCGGTCATGCCGCTGATGCCACCACCGACCACCAGGATGGTCTCGTTGGTTGCGACGACTTCCGTCATGGACTTTCCTCCGTCTTCGCGGATAAGAATGACGAAAAACCGGCAGGATGGCCGACGGCCGACAAGCCGGATCTCTCGGGAACAAGGCGGGGGCGCGGCCCCGCAATATCAGAACTTGTTAAGATAACTGGCGCTCGCCCGTCCGGCTACCTCCCGGATGGGCTAACGGGATTGTATTTTTCGATGTGCAGATCGAGGCGGGTTATGGACGCCAGCCGCCCTCGGCACGGGCGCGCGTGAGCGGAACGAAGGCGACGCCGAGGATGTCGGTGCGACGCAGCTCGCCGCCCGGCCGCTTCTCGACAACGACCAGCTCCTGATGCCCAAACTGGGGTCCGACCGGCAGCACCAGACGGGCCCCGTCGCGGAGCTGCTCGATCAGCGGCGGCGGGACGGCCGGGGCTGCCGCGGTCACCAAGATCCCGTCAAACGGGGCCTCCTCCGGCCAGCCGAGATAGCCATCGCCCTGGCGGCACTGCGCGTTCTCGTAGCCCAGGCGCTGAAGCCGCCGGGCAGCCTCCTCGGCCAGCTCGGGGACGATCTCGATCGAGTAGACCTGGGCGACCACGCGGGAGAGCACCGCCGCCTGGTAGCCGGAGCCAGTGCCGACCTCCAGCACCCGATCCCCCGCCCCGCAGCCCAGGAGGTCGGTCATCAGCGCCACGATGTAGGGCTGGGAGATGGTCTGCCCGTGGCCGATCGGCAGGGGTCCGTTGGCATAGGCGTAGGCCTGCTCGAAGCCTGGGACAAACTCCTCGCGCGGCACCTCGGCCATCGCCGCCATCACCCGGGGATCCAGGGCGTCGCGGCCGATCAGCGAGCGGGTGTAGCGGACCTCGTCCTCGATGTCGCGCAGCATGCGCTCGATACCCTTCATCGCTCCTCCCGGGCTCAGGCCGATGGACCCGCCGGCTCGGCGGCGGGCTGGAGATCGGCGGGGGGCGGGAAACGCCGAGCGACGCTGTCTGGGACCTCGCCCCTGCCCGCTTGGTAGAGTGCGCCGGACTCCAGCATGATCAGGGCCATGAGTGCGATCAGCACCGGCGCGATAGCGACCCGTTCCAGGGCGACGAACATCAGCTCCTGCATCCCCGGACTCTTCTGCGACTGCGACAGCAGCCAGCCCAGTCCGATCAGAGCGGCCCCGACCAGGTAGGCGACGAGGAGGATCTTGTAGCGTGCCGTGGCCAGCCGCCAATGCGCGGCGGCAAACCAGGGCCCGCTCACGGCCGTGCGCCCCGCACGCACGAAGGTGTAGGCGACAATCGCGAGCGACGCTCCGAGCGGGATCAGCACCCCGAGCAGCCGGTACTCGAGCAGCGGCGATCCCTTCTGCAGGAAGCTCCCCGCGAGCAGCGCGATCAGCATGAGCAGGTTGAACAGCAATAGATTTACCATCGCCAGCTCATGCGGCGTCTTGGCCCGCCGCCGGGTGGCTTCGTCGACCTGAAAGAACATGAGCCCAAGTCCCCCTTTTCGGTAAGATCCTTCCGCCGCAGCTCCTAGCGAGGCCCGTGCCCCCGCCGAGGTCGGCCGTCGTGAGACGCCGACCAGGGCCGCGCGTGGCGCTGGGGTTCCGAATTCGATCGTTTCGCGAGAGCCCAGACCTGCTATTTATGCCGAAAGTCTCCTGCCTGTCATTGCGCGGCCGCAATAGCCGCCGCTCATGGCGGTGATGGCGAGCGGATCCGAACCGTCCAGGGAGGCGCTCGTGGCCGAGATCGCGGAGCTCCGCCGGCGCGTCATGGAGCTGGAATCGGCCGACCGGTGCCGCCGGCAGGTTGAGACGGATCTGCGGGCGAGCGAGGCGCAGTTTCGAGCCCTGATCGATGCGACCGGGGAGGACATCGTCCTGCTGCTCGATTCTCAGTTTCGCGCCTTGATCGTGAACGAGCGCACCGCCCGCGGGTTCGGCTTGCGGCCCGAGGAGATGGTCGGACACAGCCTCGACGAGATCGCCCCGGGCCCGGTGGCCGAGCGGCGGCGCGAGATGGCGCTCAAGGTCCTCAGCGAGGGCCGGTCCGTGCGCTTCGAAGACGAGCGGGCGGGCCACTGGTTCGACAACAACATGTGTCCGGTGACGGGGCCAGACGGCAAACCCCAAGGGGTCGCGGTCTTCGCGCGGGACATCACCGAGCGCAAAGGGATCGAGCAGGCCCTCTCGGCCGCCAAGGAAGCCGCCGAGCGCGCTAACCACGCCAAGTCACGGTTCCTCGCCGCGGCCAACCACGACCTGCGCCAGCCGCTGCAGGCGATGTCGATGCTGATCGAAGCCCTCTCGTACCAGGGGCTCAACAAGCACAGCCGCGACATCCTGGGCGACATGCGCAACACCCTGGCGGTGATGGGCACCCTTCTCAACGCCCTGCTCGACATCAGCAAGCTCGACGCCGGCGTCATCGTGCCCTGCCCCACCACGTTGGCCGCCGTACCCTTTCTCGAGCGCTTGCGCGTCCAATTTCGTCCCCTGGCCGCAGATCGTGGCGTGCGCATCCGGCTCTTTCCGCGCAACGTGCTGATCGAGACCGACCCGGCGCTGCTCGAGCGCATCCTGCACAACCTCACCTCAAACGCCATCCGCCACACCAGGCGGGGGCGCATCCTGATCGGCTGCCGGATCCGCAACCGCTACCTGCGCATCGAGGTCTGGGACGCCGGAGAGGGCATCCCGGTCGATGCCCTGCCGCGCATCTTCGATGAGTTCTACCAGGTCGGGCATCCGGCCCGCACCCGCGATCAGGGGCTGGGGCTTGGGCTGGCCATCGCCAAACGACTCGCCGATCTGCTCGGGCTGCGCATCGGTGCCCGCTCGCGGGAGGGCCGGGGCTCGATGTTTTTCGTCGAGGTCCCGCTCGCCCTGACGCGGGCGCCGCACCCAGTCAGGGACACGCTCGCGCCTGAGCCGGCGACCGGCGCCGCGGATACCCTGGTGCTGCTGATCGAGGACGACGAGCGCGTGATGTCGGCCACCGCCCGGTTGCTGCGACTCTGGGGCTTTCGCACCTTGTGCGCGGCGAGTGCCGAGGCCGCGCTCATGCGGCTCGCGGAATCCGCGAGCACCCCGGACGTGGCGCTGATCGACTACCGTCTGCCCGAAGGACGGACCGGGGTCGATCTGCTCGCGGAGATCCGCCAGCGTTTCGGACTCTACCTGCCGGCGGTGCTCATCACCGGCGACACCGCCGCGCAACGGCTGCGCGCCGTTAAGGCCAGCGGCTACCCGGTGCTGCACAAGCCGGTCGCACCCGAGGAGCTGCGGCGCGCCCTGCTGGAGCAATGCCGAACGGGTCCGCCACCATAGCCGGACCCCATGCAACGCCGAGCGTTCGCCCGCGCGGCCGGGCGCCCCGGCGCCGGTCGTTTTCCCCGAGTCCCAGAACGCCTCGCCGAGTCCTTCAGCCGCATCGGCGTGCCGGTCTTCGTCGCCGACGTCAAGGGCGATCTCGCCGGCATCGGCCAGCCCGGAGGCGACAACCGCAAGGTCGCAGAGCGCGTCGCCGAGCTCGATCTGGAGGCCGAGGAGGGGTTCACCTACGACGCCTGTCCGGTGACCTTCTGGGACATCCTCGGCGAGCAGGGTCACCCGGTGCGCACGACCATGAGCGAGATGGGCCCCATGCTGCTCGCCCGCCTGCTCGGCCTCAACGAGGTCCAGGAAGGCGTGCTCAACATCGTCTTTCGCATCGCCGACGACAACGGCTGGCTGCTGCTGGACCTCAAGGATCTGCGCGCCCTGCTCACCCACGTCTCGGACAACGCCGACAGCATCCAGTCGACCTACGGCAATGTCTCCAAGGCCAGCGTGGGGGCCATCCAGCGCCGCCTGCTGAGCCTGGAGGGACAAGGGGCGGAGCGCTTGTTCGGCGAGCCGCACCTGCAGATCGACGACCTGATGCAGACCGATGAACGCGGCCGCGGCTACGTCAACCTGCTCGCCGCCGACAAGCTGATCCACACCCCGGACATCTACGCCACTTTTCTGCTCTGGCTGCTCTCGGAGCTCTTCGAGCAGCTCCCGGAGGTGGGCGACCCGGAGCGGCCCAAGCTGGTGTTCTTCTTCGACGAGGCGCACCTGCTCTTCAGCGACGCGCCCACGGTCCTGGTCGACAAGGTCGAGCAGGTCGTGCGCCTGATCCGTTCCAAAGGGGTCGGGGTCTACTTCGTCACCCAGAACCCGGCCGACGTCCCCGACAAGGTCCTCAGCCAGCTCGGCAACCGGGTGCAGCACGCCCTGCGCGCCTTCACCCCGCGCGACCAGAAGGCGGTGCGCGTCGCCGCCCAGACCTTCCGCCCCAACCCCAAGCTCGACACCGAGCGGGTGATCACCGAGCTCAAGGTCGGCGAGGCGCTCGCCTCCACCCTCGACGAGCACGGCACCCCCTCGGTCGTGGAGCGCATCCTGGTCGCGCCGCCCGGCAGCCGGCTGGGGCCCATCACCCCGGCCGAGCGCACTTCGCTGATGCAGGGCTCGCTCGTCAAGGGCGTCTACGACACCGCGGTCGACCGCGAGTCCGCTTACGAGATCCTGCAGGCGCGCGCCTCACAAGCCGCGGCCGAGCCGGCAGCGAGCGCCGCCGCACCCGCGCCGCGTGCGAGCGGCGGGCCCAGCCGAGGGCGCCAGACGCCGATGGAGGCCTTCGTCGCCAGCACGGCGCGCTCTGTCGGCAGCCAGCTCGGCCGATCGCTCATCCGCGGCATCCTGGGATCACTGACGGGCCGGCGGCGCTGAGGGGGAGGCCGCCCGCGCAGCACCGGGCATGCTCCGACGACCCCGGGCTTGCCTGCCCTCGCGCCAATCCCCACCTTCCGCGATGGCTTTGGTCGGTCACCCAATCGCGGAGGGTAGCGGTGCAGCACGAGTTGAGAGTCCTGAGGCCCGAGGAATACTTCATCGCCGAGGAGCCCTATTACGAGCCGGTGCGCGATGAGATCCCGGTGTTCGAGGCGGCCTACCGCAACCGTCTGCCGATCCTGCTCAAGGGACCGACCGGCTGCGGCAAGACCCGCTTCATGGAGCATATGGCCTGGCGCCTCAAGCGCCCGCTGATCACCGTCTCCTGCCACGACGACCTCACTTCCTCGGATCTCGTCGGGCGGTTTCTGATCAAGGGGGGCGAGACGATCTGGGTCGACGGCCCGCTCGCCCGCGCCGTGCGTGCCGGCGGGATCTGTTATCTCGACGAGATCGTCGAGGCGCGCAAGGACACCACCGTGGTCATCCACCCGCTCGCGGACGATCGCCGAGTGCTCCCGATGGAGAAGGTCGGCGAGCTGCTGGAGGCCCCCGACGAGTTCTGCCTCGCGATCTCCTACAACCCGGGCTACCAAAGCGTGCTCAAGGACTTGAAGCAGAGCACCCGGCAGCGCTTCGTGGCCCTGGAGTTCGACTACCCGGAGGCGGCCCTGGAGCAGAAGATCGTCGAGAAGGAGTCCGGGATCGACAGCGGCCAGGCGCGGCAGCTCGTCAAATTCGCCCATATGACCCGCAACCTCAAGGGCCAGGGGCTGGACGAGGGGGCCTCCACCCGCCTCCTGGTCCACGCCGCCAAGCTGATCGCCTCGGGGATCCCCCCGGTCGCCGCCTGTCGCAGCGCCGTCGCCCAGGCGCTGACCGACGACGCCGACATGCTCTCGGCGGTCAACGAGCTCTCCTCCTCGTTGTTCTGAAGAAACTTTGCCGCAAATAACCGCGAATAGATTCCATGGGGCTATTGCGCGAGGTGATTGGAATCGGTTCGTCGCAACCAATCATCGGCTCCCCATTTGCGTTCATTGGCGTTCATTTGCGGCTAACCCCTCCCCGCTCGACCTGACCAACCATGTCGTTTGACTCGCCGCTGAACGCCCACGAGCTCGAGGAGCGCATGGACGTGTATCTCGACCCGGCGCTCTCGTCGCGGCGGACCGCGGCTGGGCCCGCTCGGGAGCTCGCGGCCTTCTCCGCGCGCGAGCAGCGCTTCGTGCTGCACTGGGGGGCGGTGATAGCGCGCGACAACGCCGAGCTCGCCTACCAGTTCACCGCCTTCGCCGCCCCGGCCCTGCGACTGATGGACCTGGACGCGGTGGAGTCCTGGCTCCTCTACGCCATGGACCTGTACGACAAGAAGGGGCAGATGCCGGCGATCCGCGCCTTTCAGGAGGTCGCCGAGTTTGCCGCCAACATGCAGGAGAAGCTCGCCGGCACCACTCTGGAGGATGCCGCCGGGGTGCTGGAGCGCTTCGTGTGCGGCCTGAACGGCCGCCCGCTGGGCATCGCCGCCGGCGAACGCGTCTTCACCGACACCGAGACCATCTTCTTGCCCCACGTGGTCGGGCGGCTGCCGGACAAGGAGTCCAACTTCCGGCTCTACAAGGCGATGACCGTGCATCAGTGGGCGCAGAACTGGTACGGCACCTGGCGCGGCGGGGTGCTGATCGAGGCCCTCGCCGGCGGGCGGCTCGCAGAGGTTGATCTCGCCCTCTTTCACGCCTTGGAGACGGCGCGTCTGGATGCCTGCCTCGCGCGCGACCTTCCCGGCCTGCACCGCGACATGCTCGCACTGCGTGAGGCACTCGACGGGCTCTCGCCGTTCTGGGGCGACATCGCCCCGGAGCTCGGCCGCCCGGCGGCCCGGGTCGCCGACACCCTGCGCCTGGTGAGCCGTATGCGTGGGGTCCGCCCGCCGACATGCTGTTACCGCGGCGAGCTGCTGCCCGAGGCAGTCCAGGCGCGCTGGCAGGTTCGGCTCGCACTGGAGCAGGACCGCTTCCGTATCGCGCTGGCGCAGCTCATCGAGGACCAGGACGGCCAGCCGCCGGGGACGGATCGGGAGGAGGCGCAGACCCTGCCCGAGACCCGCGAGCGGCTTGCCGTCAACCGCCGCGAGGACCCGGACATGCCGGAGGGCTTCCGCTACCAGCTCTTCCTCGACGGCAAGCCGATCGCCCCGCCCGAGAACGTCGAGTCGACCATGGAGAGCATCATCCAGGACTTGGGCGAGATCCCGCCCGAGTACCTGGTCGCCGCCGGCCCGGGGCTCTACAAGCGCGGGCTGGGCGGGGAGTCGCGCGACCCGGACTCGGTGTGGAGCGGGACCTATCACGAAGAAGGGGCCTTCCTCTACGACGAGTGGGACTACAGCCGCCAGCACCATCGCAAGGGCTGGTGCGTGCTGCGCGAGCACCCCCTGGCGCCGGCGGATCTGGAGCCCTACTACCACACGGTGCGCAAGTACGGCGGGCTGATCAAGTCGCTGCGGCGCACCTTCGAGGTCCTGCGCGGCGAGGACCGGATCTTGAAGCGCCAGATCGACGGCGAGGACGTCGACATCGACGCCCTGGTCGAGGCCTACGGCGACGTCCACATGGGCCTGGAGATGAGCGAGCGCCTCTTCACCCGCCTGCACAAGGACGAGCGCAACATCGCCGTGATGCTGATGGTCGACATGTCGGGCTCGACCAAGGGCTGGGTCAACGAGGCCGAGCGCGAGGCCCTGATCCTGCTCTCCGAGGCCCTGGAGACCCTGGGCGACCGATTCGCCATCTACGGCTTCTCGGGCTGGACCCGCAAGCGCTGTGAGGCCTTCCCGGTCAAGCGCTTCGACCAGCCCTACAATGAGGCCACGCGCCGGCGCATCTGCGCCATCGCCCCGCGCGACTACACCCGCATGGGCGCCCCGATCCGTCACCTGTGCCGCCTGCTCAAGGCCGAGGAGGCACGCACCAAGCTGCTGATCACCCTCTCCGACGGTAAGCCCGACGACTACGACCCCCAGTACCGAGGCGAGTACGGCATCGAGGACACCCGCCAGGCCCTGTTCGAGGCCCGAGCGGACGGCATCCACCCCTTCTGCATCACCATTGACGAGCATGGGGCGGACTACCTGCCTCACATGTACGGCGCGGCCAACTACGCGGTCGTCGCCGATATCTCGCGACTGCCGATGAAGGTCTCGGATATCTACCGCAAGCTCACCAGCTAACGCGGCTCCTATCGGTCTGCTCGGCTTGATTTTCCGTGCCGGCGTTGGCACCCTGCCGACGCCCCGCGCGAGCGGTTTCACGCGGCGGAAAACCACCCCTGGAGGATCTGAATGAAAGCCCGCTTCTGGATGCCCGTCGTCCTCGTCTCTTTGCTAGCCCTCGGCAGCACCGCCCAAGCCCAACCCCCCTACCCATACGGACCCGGTGCCTATGGTCCCGGCAGCTATCCGAGCGCCCGCCCCGCCCTGCCCGGCAAGGAGGCCGCCGATACGCTGCGCGAGGGCATGGACAAGCTGCTTGCCTTCCTCGGCCAGGAGGAGAAGCCGAATAAGCTCCAGGTCGCCGCCTTCCTCGACCGTGACATCGCCCCGTATTTCGACTTCGACTACATGGCCAAGTGGGTCGCGGGCCCGGCCTATTCCTCGATGGGCGAGGCGCAGCGCAAGGCTATGGCGGCAAACCTGGAGGCACGCTTCTTGAGCGCCCTCGCCGCCGAGCTGGCGAAGTACGAGGGACAGCAGGTGCGTTACCTCCGCCCGCGGATCACCCGGGGCGGCTCGGCCAGCGTTGGGGTCGGTATCCTTCGCCCTGGCACCTACCCCTCGAAGATCGAGTTCCGCATGTACAAGGCCGATGACGGCTGGAAGGTCTACGACGTGGTCGCCAACGGCCGCAGCGCCGCGGCCTTCTACCGGGTCCAGTTCGAGCGCGCCAGCTCGGCGGGTCAGGCGATGCCCGCGCAGCCCGTCCCCCGCCAGCCGCCCCCCTTCGCCCGCTGAGTGACATCGCGGGGCGTCGAGCCGGCGCCCCGCCCGCAAGCGCCGGCCTCGACTCGTCGGGTGAAAGCCGGCGCTCATGCCCCCAAGTCGCGTTCTGGGCAGGGCTGCTGACGCGCGAGCAGCCGCGCACGACCACTGCGATGCTCCGCTCTTGGGGGTCGAACTCCCCCCCGCAGTCGTGCACTCGTTCCCGCGCGTGGGGACCCGATCATGACGGACGCGTCACAGCCGGCCAAAGACCTACCGTCCCGCCTGGGGAAGTGGATGCTGTTGGCCGCCTGGGTACTGGCGCTCGCGGTCCTGGCCCTGTTGTTTCAGCGCCTGATGGACGAGCAGTACAACCCCAACCGCGCCCCCGTCCTGGGTCTCGACGAGACCGGCCGCGCCCAGGTCGTGCTCGAGCGCAACCACGCCGGCCATTACCTGACGACCGGACGGATCAACGGCCAGGCGGTGGTGTTCCTGATCGACACCGGGGCGACCGACGTCGCGCTTCCGCTGCCGCTGGCGCGCCGGCTTGGGCTGACGCTGGGCGAGGAGCGGATCGCCCGCACCGCCAACGGCACCGTGCGCACCTGGACGACGCGGCTGGACAGCGTCGACGTCGGCGGGCTGACCGCCCGCGACGTGCGGGCCTCGGTGCTGCCGAACATGCCGGGCGAGGAGGTCCTGCTCGGGATGAGCTATCTCAAGCGCTTCGAGCTGATCCAGCGCGACGGCAGATTGACGCTGCGCGTGCCCGGCTAGGCCGGCCAGGGGCGCGCTCAGACCCAGCGAACGACCCCGCCGCGGCGCGGATCGGCGCCGCCGTCGAGCCGCCCGTCCGGCCCCAGCGTGACGCTATGCGAGCCACCGAAGAAGACGCTCGGTGCACTCCACAGCCGCTGATTCGGCCAGCGCGCTTCGAGCTCGGCAAGCACCCGTGCGGGCACCGGCGGCTCCAGGTTGAGCAGGTCGCCCTCGTAGTGCACGCGCGGGGCCGCCACGGCCTCGGCCACCGGCAGGCCGAAGTCGATCAGGTTGACCAGCACCTGGAGGATGGCGCTGCGGATGCGGTTGGAGCCGCTCGACCCAGTCACCACCCAGGCGCCGTTGCCGCGCTCGACCAGGGTGGGCGCCATCATCGACCCCATCCGCCGTTTCTCGGGCCAGGCATGGAACCCGAGCGGGTTGAGATCCTCCTCCCCGAGCATGTTGTTGAGCACGATGCCCGTGCCCGGCAGGACATAGCCCGAGCCCTCGCCGTTGGATAAGGTCAGACTCGCCAGGTTTCCGGCGACGTCCGCCACGCTGATCTGCGTCGTCCCTCGGCTGACGACCAACCCGTCGCGCATGATCGAAAGCAGCTCGGCGGCCAGCGGATCGGCACCCTCGCCCGCCCCACCCTCTCGCCGCAGCCGCTGGGTCAGCGCCATGGCGCGGGCGAGGGCGTCGAGGTGCGCTCGACCCCCGCGCTCGGCGGAGCCGAGCCCGACCTCCGCAAGTAGTCGCAGGGCGAAGAGGATCAAGCCCCCGCCCAGAGAAGGCGGCGGATTGGTGAAGATGGCCGCGTCGCGATAGCGGCCGGGCAACGGGTTACGCCGCGCCACCCGGTAGCCGGCGAGGTCGGGCTCGCGGAGGTGGCCCCCCGCCGCCGCGCAGTCGGCCACCAGGCGCTCGCCCCAGGGGCCATCGTAGAGGACCCGCGCGCCCTCGCTGGCGAGCGCCTCCAGGGCCTCGGCCAGCTCCGGCTGGACCAGGACCTCGCCCGGGCGCGCCAGCTCCCCCGGGTGGGCGCGGGAGGCCTGGGTGGCAAAGGCCGCGGGGGCCGCGCGCAGGATCGGCTCGACGATCCGCGCCAAACCGTACTGGTAGGCCGTGATCGTCACGCCCTCGCGGGCGAGGCGCACGGCGGGAGCGATCAGGTCCGGCAGCGGCAGCCGGCAGAGCTCCCGTTGCACCGCGCACAGCCCGGCGATCACCCCGGGCGTTGCGATGGCGCCCATCCCGATGTGGAACTCCTGGCACGCATCGCCGAAGTCCACCGTCACTGGGTAGAGCACCGCGTCGCCGGGGTCGCATCGGCGGCCGGGGGTCTGGACGAAAAAGTCGTAGAGGACCGGGTCGCCGCCCGCGGGTCGCGCGAGCAGAAACCCGCCGCCACCGAGCGAGGCGAGCACGGGCTCGGCAACGCAAGCGGCGCAACAGGCCGCGACCGCGGCGTCAAAGGCATTGCCCCCTGCCTCAAGCACACGCACCGCGGCGTCGGCGGTCTCGGGATGTCCGGCCGCGATCACACTTTCATGGTCACGCCTGTGATACATTCCAGCCGCGCTCCGCCCTGCGCGCGGGAAGCCGGTCCCGGCTGCCGCGCCTGCTTGGCCCTGCCCCCTCTGGGCCCTGAGCCGCATTGTAGTCTCCGCCCGCGTATACGCCCCTGGTATGTCCGACGACTCAAGCATCCACCCTGCCTCAGGCGCCACCCAGCGCGATCCGGGTGCCCTGCGTACCGAGCTCGCCCAGGTGCGGGCCGAGGCGGAGGAGGAGCTCGTGCGGCTGCGCGAGGAGCTCTCGGCCGTGCGCGAGCTGGCCCGGCCATCGCGCGACGTCGAAGAGGTCACCGAGACCCTCGCCTTGCAGCAGGAGCTCGACATCCTGCGGCAAACCCTGCGCGAGAAGGAGCGCGTCGTCGACGTCACCGCCGGGCAGTGCCGGCGCCTGGAGGACGAGCTGGAGGATCAGCGCCTCGCCTACGACGAGCTCAAGCAGGACCTAGAGCGCAAGCGGTCCTCGCTCGCCGAGGCGCGCGAGCAGACGGGGCAGCTCGTCCAGGAGCGACAGGAGATCGAGGAGCGCTACAAGGCGCTGCTGATGGCGGCCCCGGTGACGCCGCCGGCGGCCGAGCAGCCCATGCCTTGGCGCAAGATCGGCGGGGGACCCCCTCCCTTGGTCGGCATCGCGGCCGGGGTGGCGGTCGGGCTGGCCTTGGGCGTGGCCACGACCCTGATGCTGCGCTCCGATGAGGCCCCACCCCCCCATCCCCCAGTCGCTTCGGCCCCGGCACGGCCCGCCACGGAGCCGCCCCCCGCCGCACCCGAGCCCAAGGCGGCGATCCAAGAGTCGGAACCGGGCACGGCCGACGAGCTCCCCGATATCCCGCCGACCGTGCTGCGCAGCGTGCGGGATCGGCTCAGCGACGGCAGCCCGGGGCCGCTCATGGTGGCGCTGTCGAGCGGGCGCTTCACGATGGGCAAGGTCCGCGCCCTGCCGAGCGACGACGAGGGCCCGTCGCGTCAGGTCGAGGTCGCGAGCTTCCTGATCGGCGCCACCGAGATCACGTTCGAAGACTATGACCGTTTTGTGCGCGCCACCGGCGGGCGCTTCCCGAGCGACTTCGGCTGGGGCCGCGGTCGCCAGCCAGTGGTCGACCTGAGCTGGATCGAGGCCCGCGCCTACGCCGACTGGCTAACGCGTCAGACCGGCCAGCGCTACCGGCTGCCGAGCGAGGCGGAGTGGGAGTATGCCGCGGGCGCCGGACTGCGCTCGCCCTTCTGGTGGGGCTTCCAGGCCGAGCAGGGACGCGCGGTCTGCTTCGACTGCGGCACCCTGTGGGACAACCGCGCGACCGCCCCGGTCGGCACCTTCGAGCCCAATCCGCTCGGGCTCTACGACACCGCCGGCAACGCGATGGAGTGGGTGGATGACTGCTACCACCCGACCTACACCGGCGCCCCAGCGGACGCCCGCCCTTGGGTCGAGGCCGGCTGCCAATACCGTATCGCCCGCGGCGGCGCCTTCAACAAGCCCGCCAACTCGATGCGCAGCACCGCCCGCCAGCGTATGGACCCCAGCACGCGTCACAACTTCCTCGGATTCCGACTTGCCCGGGATAGCTGAGGCGCCCAGGCGCATACTCGGGGTCGGCGTCGCCACCCTCGACATCATCAACGAGGTCGCGGCCTGGCCGGCGGAAGACGACGAGGTCCGCGCCCTGGCGCAGCGCATCTCCCGCGGCGGGAATGCCGCCAACAGCCTGGTTGTGCTCAGCCAACTCGGTCACGCTTGCGCCTTTGCCGGGACCCTGGCCAGCGACGCCCAGAGCGGACTGATCCTCGCCGACCTGCATCGGGCGGGCATCGCGACCATCGCGTGCGTGCGCCACCCTGGGGGAAGTACGCCGACCTCCTACGTGGCGCTGAGCCGCGCCACCGGCAGCCGAACGATCATCCATTATCGAGACCTGCCGGAGCTCAGGGCCGCCGAGCTCGCGGACATCGATCTCGACCCCTTCGATTGGGTCCACTTCGAGGGGCGCAATCCGGCGGAGACCGCCACCATGATCGCCGCGTGCCGGCGGCAGCGCCCGGGCTTGCCCATCTCGCTGGAGATCGAGAAGCCGCGACCGGGGGTCGAAGCCCTGATGGACGGCCCCGACGTCTTGATGTTCTCCCGCGCCTATGCCCGGGCCAATGGGTTTCGCGATCCCGAGCCCTTTCTCGCCGAGCAGCGGACCAGGACCTCAGCGAGCCGGCTGATCCTGTCCTGGGGTGAGGGTGGCTCCTACGGGCTCGACGGCGAGGGCGGCCTCCGCCACGCGCCCAGCCAGCCGCCGGCCGCCCTGGTCGACACACTCGGCGCGGGGGATGTGCTCAACGCGGCGGTGATCGACGGACTGCTGGCGGAGCTCCCGCTCGCCGAGATCCTGGGGCGGGCCAATCGGTTGGCGGGCTATAAGTGCGGCCGCGCGGGGCTGGCCGGACTGGTCGCAGAGGCGCGCGGCACCGGCTGGGGCTGAGGTTGGCCCAGAGGGCCAGGGGCGCGGTGACCGGGCAGCGTCAGGGGGCGCAGGGCTCCTCGGGCAGTACGCAGTCGGGGTCGGTCGCGGCGCAGAAGTCGAAGCAGGTGAACAAGCGACCCTCAAACTCGGCATCGACCCGGATCCGGCCCGGCTCGGTCGCGACCTCGAATCCCGCCTGCCTGGCCGGATCGAAACGGGCGAGTCGGAGGGTCTCCGGCGGGTAGGCGATGTCAAGCAGGACGCGCATCGGATAGTAGCCGTCGAGGAACTTGCGCATGTGCGGGCCATTGCGCAGGCGATAGGCCCCGGGGGCGAGCTGGGTCAGCGCTCGACTCTCGCCCGACACGCAGAGCGTCGCCCGCTCGCGCACGTCCTTGAGCTGCACCGTCGGGCCCTCGACCCACGCCTGGCCGATGTTCTCCGTTCCCAGGACGGTGAGGTCACGGATGCGGTCCGCATGATAGACGACCTGTGCCGCGGGGACGGCGTCGATGTTCTCGTGGCACTGCTCGAGCCGCACCCAACCGTCGCTGAGCCCGGCGCTGTCGAGCACGATGCGATTGCGATGGGCATGGACGCCCGCGGCGCTCCCGGGGGGAAGGAAACGCAGCCCGCCGTCGTTGACGGCGTCGACCAGTGCCTCGAGGTCGGGGATGGCGTCGAAGGGATCGGCCTCGGGCGTCTCGGCCCCCGCCGGCGCGATCGCGGCGGTGGCCCAGAGCAGCAGGGCCAGCGACCCCCGCCGGCGGTCGAATGGAGGTCGCTCTGCAGCGCGGCTCTCGGACATGGTGGTCACCCCTGCGTTGGTTTGACTATGGGCGCCGCGCCATCGATCGGCGGGACCACCCCGGCCTGGTCGCACGCCAAGGCGCGCTTGGCTCGCGCTCAGGGCGCTGTGGGCAGGATCCGCAGCAGCGCCCCATCGGGCTCGTCGGTCAGCAGATAGAGATAACCGTCGGGGCCCTGGCGGACGTCGCGCACGCGTTGGCCGATGCTGAGCTTCTCCTCGCCGACGACGCTCGTGCCGTCGAGCACCAGACGGCGGACCTGCTGGAACTTGAGCGCCCCGCTGAACAGGTTGCCCGTCCACTGCGGGTAGACCTCGCCGGTGTAGAGGGCGAGCCCGCTCGGGGCCTTGGACGGGGTCCAGACCAGGACCGGCTCGGTGATGCCGGGCCGGCTGGTCTCGTCGGAGATCTTTGGCCCCCAGTACTCCATGCTGTAGGTCACCTCGGGCCAGCCATAGTTGCCCCCGCCCTCGATGATGTTGAGCTCGTCGCCGCCGCGTGAGCCGTGCTCGGTGGCCCAGATGCGCCCGGTCGCGGGGTCGCTGGTCATACCCTGGATGTTGCGGTGACCGATGCTCCAGAGCTCGGGCCGCGCGCCTTCGCGGCCCGCGAAGGGGTTGTCGGGGTGGGCGCTGCCGTCGTCCCTGAGCCGAACCACGGACCCGAAGTGGGTCCCGGGATTCTGCGCCTGCTTGCGGATCACGTCCCCGGCGAAGCTAATCGGCGGGTTGCCGCCGTCGCCGATGCTCATCAGCAGGCTCTTGTCCGGCAGCCAGACCAGCCGTGACCCGAAGTGCTGCCCGCCCGACTTGGCGTCGGCGCTCTGGAAGATGATCTCGGTGCCGACCAGGGCCTGGCCTTCGAGCCGGCCGCGGGCGAGGGCGGTGCGGTTGGCCTCCTTACTGCCGGTGGCCAGGGTCAGATAGACGAAGCGGTTCTCGGCGAAGTCCGGGTGGAGGGCGACGTCGAGCAGCCCGCCCTGCCCCTCCGCCAGGATCGCGGGCAGCCCAGCGATGGGTGTCGGGTCGAGCCGGCCGTCGCGGATCAGACGCAGGCGTCCGGGGCGCTCGGTGACCAGGACCGAGCCGTCCGGCAGCCAGGCGATCCCCCAGGGATGCGCCAGGCCGCTGACCACCACCTCGGTGCGCCAACCTATGGCCTCGGGCACGTCGCCGCTGATTGGGGCCGGTCCGGGGCGGGCCTCGCAACCCACAGCAATCGAGCCGAGCAGGGCCGTCGCGATCAGAGGGATTGGTCGCTTCATCTCGGGCCTCCTGATTGGGCAGTCAAACTTGGGCCGTCGCCGCGCACGCCAGGGCCAGCAAACCTGACGTCCCCCCGCCTTGCGGAGTATAAGATGGTGTCGCCGACCGCCGAGTGCCATGCCCCGCCGCCGTCTCGCCTCGCCGTTGCCGTACATCCAGGAGCTGCTGGAGCGTCTGCGGCTGCGCATCTCGCGCCCCGACGCGCTGATCGAGCTCGCCCTACTGGGCTTGATCGCCGGCCTGCTGGCGGGGCTCACGATCATCGCGCTGCGCCTGCTGGTAGCCTGGGGCCAGGTCAATCTGCTGCCGATGGCGGCGCCCGAGCAGTTCGAGACCCTGTCGCCGCTTTGGCGGGCCGGGGCTCCCGTGGTCGGCGGCGTGCTGATCGGCGTCCTGTTTTGGTTCACCGCCCCATCGAGTCACAACGTCGGGGTCGGTCATGTCCTGGAGCGCCTCGCCTACCACCAGGGCCGGCTGCCCTGGGCGAACGCCGCGGTCCAGTTCGTCGGCGGCGCGATTAGCATGATCGCCGGTCACTCGGTGGGGCGCGAAGGACCGAGCGCTCATCTGGGTGCGGCAAGCAGCAACCTGCCGGCACAGGCGCTGCGGCTGCCCTACAACAGCCTGCGCGTGCTCGCGGCCTGCGGCACCGCGGCCGGCATCGCGGCCTCATTCAACACCCCCTTGGCGGGGGCAGCGTTCGCGATGGAGGTGCTGCTGATCGAGTACACCGTGGCCGGCTTCGCCCCGGTCCTGCTCGCCACGGTGAGCGCGACCACCCTCACCCGGCTGATGCTCGGGAGCGACTTCGCCCACACCATGCCGCACCTCGATCCTGGTCCCCCCGGCGAGCTGCCCTACGTGCTCCTCGTCGGCGTGCTGATCGGCCTGCTCGCCGCCGGGTTCAACCGGCTCTTCGCCTGGGTATCGGCGCGCGCGCAGCGATTCGCGGCTTGGCTGCGGCCGGTGCTCGGCGGGGTCCTGGTCGGGCTCTGCGGGCTGCTGGCGCCGAAGGTCCTGGGCATGGGCGACGACAGCGTCCACGCGATCCTGCTTGGCGAGCTCGGGATCGGGCTGCTCGCACTGCTCCTGATCGTCAAGTTCGCGGCCAGCGCCGGAGGCATCGCACTCGGGCTTCCCGGCGGACTGATTGGCCCCACAATTTTCATTGGGGCCACGGCGGGGGGGCTCCTGGGCGGGATCGGGGTGCTGCTCGGGATCACCGACCCGCAGAGCCTCGGCATGTACGCGATGATTGGTATGGGGGCGATGATGGCCGGCACACTCCAGGCCCCCCTCGCCGCATTGATCGCGATCCTGGAGCTCACCGGCGAGCCGCACTTCATCTTCCCGGGGATGCTCGCAGTGGTTGCCGCCACGGTCACCGCCGGGCGCGTCGGGCGGCCCGAGTCGATCTTTCAGACCCTGCTGCGGGCCCGCGGCCTCGACTACCGAAGCGATCCGGTCTCACAGTCGCTGCGGCGGGTCGGCGTGGCCTCGGTGATGGACCGCCGTGTCCGCACCCTGCCCGGCCGGGTCAGCGCCGAGGAGGCCGACCAGGTGATCGCTACTGAGCCCATGTGGCTCCTGGTGCGCGATCCGGGCCGACCCGAGGTGCTGCTCGCGGCGGTGGACCTGGTCCGCGCGCGCAAGGAGACCGCGGGCCTTGCCGAGCTCGATCTCCATGAGATCCCCGGCACCCGGCTGCAGACCACCCCCGTCGACATGCAGGCGACGCTCAAGGAGGCCGAGGAGACCATCGCCGACAGCGGGGCCGAGGCGCTCTACGTGGTGAGCCGCAGCGTGCCTGGCCTGACCCGCGTCTACGGCGTCCTCACGCCGGAGGACATCCGCCGCGCCTACCGTCCTGGCTGACCGGCGATGCGCGCTACATCCGCTCCACACACTTGGCGTAGAGGTCGCGCAGGCGACCCTGGGGGTCGTACTTGGCCTTCAGGCGGTCGTAGACGGGTTTGCCGTAGATGGTCCAGAACTCCTCGCGGCCGTAGTAGGAGTCCGAGTAGAGCGACTTGATCCCACCCATCTCGGCGACCTTGCGCTCCACCAGCCGGTTGAAGTGGCCCTTGGGGTGCGGCGAGGAGGTGACGATGCGGTCCCAGAACCCGAAGTTGATGTAGAGCACCCCTGGCTCCAGGGGATAGAGCGGGAAACGGGCCTCGGGGCTGGGACTGCGCACCGGGCAGATCCAGATCGGGCGGATGCCGATCTCGCGGAACAGGAAGGCGAGAAATTCGGGCGCGCGCTCGATGGGGATGTCCACGTCCTGGATCACGCTCTCGCCATGCCGGCCGGTGAGACGCTCCACCCGCTCGCTCAAGCGCCAGCGGCTCGCCCGGCGCATGATCCGCGTATAGGTCGGCGAATTGAGCCGCGAGCGCCCGAGCAGACGCCGCACCAGGGGGTTCTGGGCATAGAGGTTCTTTGAGCACCAGAACCAGTCGGTGTCCCAGCGCCAGATGTAGTCGCAGACGCCGAGATAGTCCGTCTCTTTCTCGGGGATCGAGCGATAGTAGATGTGCTGGTAGCCGTAATCGCTCACCCAAGGCGCCTCATCGACGAAGGCCCCTTGGGTGAGATAGAGCCGGTCGGGCGCAAACGCGGTGCCGTCGAGGAAGTCGATCCCGGTCTCGGCGGCCACGGCCAGGGCACGAAAGAAGGTCTCCGCATCGCCGTAGCCGCGGTGGCTGAGTCGCACGTAGGGCCGCACCGGCACCGCGCGGACCTTGAGGCGCAGGGCATAGCCCAGGGTCCCGTAGGAGTTCGGCAGGCCAAAGAACAGGTCGCTCGCGTCGTTGTCGGGGCGGCAGGTGAGCACCCGCCCGTCGCCGACGAGCACATCCATCTCCAGGATGCTCTCGTGCATCAGCCCGTAGCGGAAGGAGGACGACTCGATCGCCACCCCGGCGGCCGCCCCGCCGACGGTGATGGATCGGAGCTCCGGCACGACCGCTGGCATCACCCCCTGGGCGAGCGCCGCGTCGACCACGGTGGAGTACGGCGCCATTCCCTCAACCTCGATCCAGCCCTCGGCGGCGTCAATCGCCAGCACTTGGTCGAAGTCACGCACATCGAGGAGCCGTTTGCCCGCGGCCGGCCGATCGCGGAACAGGTTCGAGGTCGACTTGCCGAGCCCCACCGGTCCCGCGGCCTCGGCGAGCTGCGCCGCCAGGCGCTGTTTCTTCGCTTCGTAGCCCTGGCGCCGTCCGTCCCCGCTCATGGCCCTCGCTCGCCCTCGATCCAGGTGGGGCGCTCGGTGTAGAGATGCGCCCGGCTCAAGGGGTAAGCGTCACCCGCGTTGCCCTTGCTGAAGGTGATCTGGAACAGATGCGTATAGCCCCTGGGCGAGCGGAACATCTCGGCGCAGCCCAAGAGGTAGACACGCCACTTGCGCCGGAAGCGCTCGTCGAAGCGTTTCGGATCAAGGGCCTGGATCTCCTCCCAGTGGCGGTCGAAGCGCTCGGCCCAGGCGTCGAGCGTCAGGGCGTAGTGCCGGCGCAGGTTCTCGACATCGAGGACCTCCAGCCCGTGGCGCTCCATCGACTCCAGGGTCTCGCTCAGGCTCGGGATCCAGCCGCCGGGGAAGATGTGCTCGCGGATGAAATACTCGGTCTCGAAGCGTCCGACGTGGCCGATGAAATGCAGCACGCCGAGCCCGCCCGGCCTCACGCAGGCGGCCAGCGCGCGCACCGTGTCGTCGAGCTGGTCGCGCCCGGCGTGCTCCAGGACGCCGATGTGGGCGACCTTGTCGTACGCCTCGTCGACCTCGCGGAAGTCCCGCTCCAGGACACGGAGTCTGTCCCCCAAGCCCTGGCGATCGATCGCCTCGCGCAGCGCGATTGCCTGCTCGGTGGTCGCGTTGTAGCCAGTCGCGGTCACACCGTAGTGGCGCACGGCGTGGAATAGGAGCCCGCCCCAGCCGCAGCCGACGTCGGCGACACGCTCACCGGGCCGGAGCAGGAGCTTGCGGCAGACGTGATCGATCTTGTTGCACTGCGCCTCTTCGAGGTCGCGCGTGCCCTCCTTCCAGTAGGCGCAGGTGTACATCATCGCCGGCTGGTCGAGCCAATAGCGGAAGAATTCGGTGCCCAGGCCGTAGTGGAAGCGCGCGTTGGACTTGGCCTGGGCCAGGGAGCGGTTGCTGTAGCGCCGCTCGTGCCAGCGGTTGCGCAGCGACACCAGCGGATTAGGCAGCGCGAAGCGGCTCTCGAGGCCGGCGCGGAGCAGTGCCCGCAGGTCACCCTCAATGTCGATGGACCCGTCGAAGTAGGACTCCAAGAGCCCGATGTGCCCGAAGGCGAGGGTCCGCCACTCGGCCCCCGGGGTACGGAAGCGCACCGTGCCTTGCGGGTCGCCGCCGCCCCAGTCGAGCCGGGAGCCGTCGAAGAACTGGAACCGCAGTCGACTCCCCTCCGGGAGCCCGCAGGTACGCAGGGCTCGTTGCAGCAAGATGCTCGCCGCGCTCATCCCCTCACCCCTAGGTCAGTGCCTCCCTACCCACGGGAGTCAGCAGCCACAGAAAGATTCCCAGATTGGCGACGACGGTCGCCCAGAAGACGACCTGAAAGGACCCCTTTCGGGTCTTGTGGCGAAGCCGTCGCTGGGCGAGTAGCGCCCCCGGCCAACCCCCGGCCAGCGACAAGAGATGCAAGGTGCTCTCCTTGGTCCGCCAGGCACCGGTCCTGGCGGCCGACTTGTCGAGCGCATAGGCAAAGAAGGTGAGCGCGCTCAGGACCAGATAGCCCCCGAGGACCATTGGCGCAACCAGCCCGGCCGCGGCGAGTACCGCGACGAGCCCGAGAAAGACTGCGGCGCCCGTGAGGGTGGGCGTCAACCGCCACCGAAAGGCCGCGGTGGGCGGTCGATCGCCCGCCAAGGTGGCCTCGACGGCTCGCGGCCGTCCCTGATCATCCGAGGACAGCGTGTACGTCACGACCTGGTTGAGCTGCGGACGCCGGTCGCGATTCGCAAATGCGCTGATGTGCACGAAGACCCGACCACCCCCACCGATCGGCGTGATGAAACCGAAGCCCCGCTCGTCGTTCCAGGAGGTCAGTGTCCCCTTGGTGCGCATCATGCCTCCCTTGGTTCAGTTTCGACATCGGACGACTCGCCTCGGGCGACGACCGCCGCCCTCCCCCGCTCGACGTCGACCCGCCAGAGGAGCGCGGCCCCGATGGCGAATAGGAGCAGGATGGGCAGCAATGAGTGGCGCGGATCACCCGTGAGCACGGCCGCCCCGCCAACCAGTGCCGGTCCGAGCACGGCGGCGAATTTCCCCACCATGTTGAACAATCCGAAGAACTTGGCGCTCTCGTCGGCCGGGATCAGCGCGGCAAACAGCGCCCGACTCATCGACTGGATGCCCCCCTGTACCAGGCCGATGGCGATCGCCAGGGCGTAAAACTCCGCGACTCGACTCATCTGACTCGCCCCGAGGATCACCAGCATGTACATCGCGATCGCGATCAGGATCGCGCGCTTGGCCCCCCAACGGGTACCCAGGTGTCCGAAGACCAAGGCGGCCGGGAAGCCGACGAGCTGGGTGATCAGCAAGGCGACCATCAGGCTGTTCGCCGGAAAGCCGAGCGACAGGCCGTAGTCCACCGCCATGCGGATGATGGTGTCGACCCCGTCGATGTAGAACCAGTAGGCGAGAAGGAAGAGAAAGGTCATCGGCAGGCGGCGCATTTCGCCCAGGGTCCCGGACAGCTCGGCGAGTGCCCCGCGGATCGCCGTCGCCAGCGGCAGGGCGCGCCGCCCGACCTCGGGCACCCAGAGCGCGACGGGGATGCTGAACAACGCCCACCAAATCGCAACGCCCAGGAAGGCCGCCTGCACGGCCTCCCCCGGACCGTCGAAGCCAAACCAGTCGGGCCGCAGGGTCATGACCACATTCAAAGCAAACAGCAGCCCACCGCCGAGATAGCCCAGGGCATAGCCGAGCGCCGAGACGCGCTCGTAGTCGGCCGGCCGGGCCACGTCGACGATCATGGCGTCGTAGAAGATGTTGCTGCCGGAGAACCCGATCAGGCCGAGGACGTAGATGGCGAGCGCCATCCCCCAGAGCCCCTGGGCGAGCCAGAAGAGCGCCGCGCTGGCGAGCACGCCGAGGACGGTGAAGACGATCAGGAACCGCTTCTTCGCCCCCAACTGATCGGCAATCGCACCGAGCAGCGGGGAGAGCACCAGGATCAGCAGGCTCGCGATCGAATTGGCCAGGCCGAGCCAAAAGGTGCTGTCGGCCGCGCCGAGCCCGCTCGCCCAAAACTCCTTGAAGAAGACCGGAAAGAACCCGGCCATCACGACGGTCGCGAAGGACGAGTTGGCCCAGTCGTAGAAGGCCCAGGAGAGGGTCCGCCGGCGCTCTTCGGTCACCCGGTCGAGCCCCGATGACGGACCACAGGAGCGTCGTGAGTCGACGTCATCGCCGTTCAATCCTCCAACCGGGCGCGCTGCGATCCGGGACGCCGGTGCCGGGGATGGTCGGGCGAACCTGATCGTCATCCCGGACCCAAGACGGGCCGGAGCGCGCGGGGGTGCGGGTGCCAGGGATCGCCTGGTAGACGCGATCGCCCTCGATCACCAGCGGCGTCTGGCTGCGATCCGGGACCTGGGTACCCTCGATCGCCGGGTATACGTACTCCCGAGCCTGCGCCGCACTCACCGCGGCGGCAAGGAGCAGGGCAAAGGTGAATCCGGGCGCGTGACTCATGCCACTCACCGGGTCTCCGAGCTCGTCCTCGGCCCAGCGACCGAGCCTGAGTCGGGTCGCGCTGGCACGGCTAAGGCGTCGGCTTCGCCTGGGTCGGCGGACCGCATTTGCGGTATGGCGAGGCCGCCACTATGGCCTGGAGGTTGGGACCGAGCGCCGTCTCGCCGGTGTCCTCCACCACCAGAAGGCCGCGCTGCTCGTCGGCGTTGAAACGGAAGTGCGCCGCATAGCCCTCGCCCAGCTTGGGCGAGAGCCAGCGCTCGATGCCCTCGTAGCGGGCACCGCCGGCGCAGGAAAAACAGATGTCGAGCGGGGCGACCTTGCCGCGGCTGTCGCCGATGACGATGTAGAGGCCGGTCGCGTCCACGCTCACGCGGGGGCTGCGGTTGCAGTCGCCCTTGGGGCCGTAAGTGCCGTGCAGCTCCGCCGGCGGCGGGTTCTTGGCGTTGATCTCGATCGCGAATACGGGCGGCGCGAGGGTCAGGACGGCGGCGAGCGCCGCGAGGTACACGGGCTGGGACACGGGGCTTCTCCTCGAGGTCGGGCGCGGGCTTGCGGCGCCACATCGGCGGCCCTCCAGCCCCTTGATCGACCGGATTCCGGGCTTGGCCGCAGCCAAGGCTCGGGTCCCACCGGCTGGACGCAGCGCCTGCCTACGCCTCGACCGGCTCCCCGAGGATACTAGGCGCCCGCCCCCGGGCTCGGCAAGGCACGCGAGCCGGGCAATCCACCGCCTCGAGCGATGGGCGGGCGTCCCCTCGCTGGCGGGCGGAGGAATTCCTCGGCATGATTAGGGGACATCAACCCAGAACGCGCGACACGGAGAACGAGATGATGATGACAGGCACCCCCAAACGCCCCCTGGCGGCCACCCTGATGGCGCTCATCCTCGCCGGCACCTGGCCGCAGATCGCGCTGACCGCACCTGTCGGTACCGGCGCCCTGCTTCAGCAGCAAGCGGATGCGATGCAACGCACCCGCGTGCAGGACAAGCTCGCGCGAGAGGACGTGGAGCGTGCGATGCTGACCCTCGGCGTGGACCCGGCGGCGGCCCAGGCGCGGGTGGCGAGCCTCACCCCCGCCGAGCTCGCCCAGCTCGAGCAGCAGCTCGACCAACTGCCGGCCGGCGGCAGCTTCTTCGCGGTGGTCGGGATCGTGTTCGTGGTCCTCATCATCCTCGAGCTGACCGGCGTCATTAACATCTTCACGAAGATGTAGCGCCTGCTTGGCGTACTCCCCGTCGCGCCGGGCCTTGCTCGGCGCCGCCCTACTGCTCCTGACCGGCTGCGCGAGCCGAGACCCGGCTCCGCGCGGGTCGGTCCCCGAGGTCGACTCCCCGGGAGTCGAGCTCACGGCGGTCCCCTTCTTCCCCCAGCAGGACTACCAATGCGGCCCCGCCGCCCTCGCCACCCTGCTGGTGCATGCCGGCGTCGCCGTCACCCCCGACGCACTCGTACCGCAGGTCTATCTGCCCGGGCGCAAGGGGAGTCTGCAGGTCGAGCTGGTCGCGGCCGTCCGCCGCAATGGCCGCATCCCTGTCGCCATCGCCCCCGAGGTCGCGGCGCTCGTCGCCGAGCTGAACGAGGGTCGCCCGGTCCTGGTGCTCCAGAACCTCCGGGTCGCCTCCTGGCCGGCCTGGCACTATGCGGTGGTGATCGGCTACGACCCGGAGCGGGAGGTGTTCCTGCTGCGCTCGGGCCGCAGGGAGCGCCTGGCGACGCCGGCGGCAGAGCTGCGTCGGACCTGGGGTTTGGCCGAGAACTGGGGCTTGGTGGTCCTCACACCCGGAGAGCTGCCGGCATCGGATGATCCGGCGCCGTACCTGCAGGCGGTGGCCGCGCTGGAGGGAATTGCCGAGCCCGCGGTGCTGATTGCCGCCTACCGCGCCGCGCTCCAACGCTGGCCGGACGACTTCGCCGCCCGCTTCGGGCTGGCCAATGCACTGCGCGAGGCGGGAGACCGCCGTCAGGCCGAGCGGATCTTCCGCACGCTCCTCGCCGAGCGCCCCGGCGAGCCAGCGGTGGTCAACAATCTCGCCGACCTGCTGATCCAGCGCGGGCGGCCGCGACAGGCCCTGTCGCTCCTCGATGGCGTGCTCGCCGACGGCGGCGGCGCCCTGCGCCCGGCCTTGGAGCAGACCCGGGAGGAGGCACTCGCCGCTCGCTCCGCCGCCGCGACCGCTCGGCCTTAGTCATCGCCGAGCCCGCCAAGACGGCCCCGTCCGGGGCCGTGTCGGCACTTCCCGAGCGGCGCCCCCCTACAAACCGATCATCTCCGCGTGCAGCCCCCGCCCGCGCACGGACTGGAGGATACGACCGGGGCTCAGGCGCTCCGCGTCGTAGTCGACCAACAGCAGGTGGCGTGCCCGCTCGTGCACGCAGGCGACGTAGACGCCCTCCTCCTCCGCCAGGTCGCGCTCCAGGTGATGGATGTGGTCATCGTCGAGCGTCTCGTCGATATGGATCAGGATGTCACCGGTGTACATGCGTCTCGTCCTCCGATGGGTGAATGGCGACGACCCCGGATCGGCCATCGCTCCGGAGAGGGGAACCGCACCTCCCGTTGACTACCAAGCTAGCTGGTCGGGGGGAAAATACTAGAGCAAGGTTGTCGGATTTCACGGCCAGAGGGTCGGCGCGCCGGGACCGGCCCCCTCTTGCGGAGCGCTCAGCGGACCCGGCGCACCTGGCGGACGCGTACCGCCTCTTCGCGCTCGAGCTCTTCGAGGGCAGTGTCGATCGCCTTGAGGTTGTCCTCGATCTCCGGGAGCAGCACGTCTTCCAGGGCGCGGGCACGCCGCGCGGTGCGTGTGTACTCCAGGCGCAGGCGCTCCAGGTTGCCGGCCAGGGCGGCGAGCTTGGCGGCGCGTGGGACCAGTTCGCGGAAGACGCTTCGGCAGCGCTCGGCCTCCGGGCTCTGGTCGACGACCGGCGGCGGGGCCTCCTGCTCGCCCATGGCGCAGGTCACCTCGTTCACGATCACGCCGAGGACCGAGCGGGCGCTCATTCGCATCTCCCCGCCCAGCGTCGGTGCCGCGGGGTAGACCCCAAGTCCTTGCAGGCCGTGGCGGGCAACGGCACCCCGCAGTGCCTCCGCGGCCCCGGCATAGGCGGACCGAAACTCCGCCATCCCCTCCTCGAAGCGGGCGAGCTCGGTGAGGATCTCGGAGGCCAGGATCAGCCGCTTCTCGTCGAGGAAGCGGTAACCCTCCTGCATTCCGGCCTTCTCCTCTTTGAGCTCGAGGAAGGCGCTGTGGGTGGGGGTGAGCTCGCGGTCGGCCATTGGGGGATTTCGGATTACGGATTGCCGATTTCGGAGTGCGGTCCCACGTGGGTAGCAATGACCGCGGCGGCTCTGCAAGACGCTCGGTCGCGGCGAGGGCGCCGCTACCACGCCGCCCCGCTACTCACTACTCACTACTCACTACTCACTACTCACTACTCACTACGCGCTACCCGCCAACCCCTTCCAGATGCGCGCGGATCTGTTTGTCGCTCAGGCGATGCAGCTCGCCGCGCGGCAGGCCGCGCAACGCGCGCCAACCGGCCTCCATGCTCTCCTCCAGGCCGCGGCGGCTGCCGTGGTTGACGACGTCCTGCTCGAAGGCGACGCCAAACCCGAGGTACTTGCGATCGACCTCGGAGAGTCCCTCCTCGCCGACCACGCTCGCCAGGATGCGGGTCTGCTGGGCCTGGGCGTAGGCGGCATAGAGCTGGGCCGCGAGCGCCGGGTGGTCCGCGTGGGTCATGCCATCGCCGGTGCCGTCCTTCATCAGCCGCGAGAGGCTCGGCAGGACGCGGATCGGCGGGTAGAGGTCGCGCCGATGCAGGTCGCGGTCGAGCACAATCTGGCCCTCGGTGATGTAGCCGGTGAGGTCCGGGATCGGGTGGGTGATGTCGTCCGAGGGCATGGTCAGGATCGGGACCTGGGTGACCGACCCCGGCAGCCCGCGGATGCGCCCGGCGCGCTCGTAGAGGGTCGCGAGGTCGGAGTACATGTAGCCCGGGTAGCCCTTGCGGCTCGGGATCTCCCCGCGGCTCGCCGAGACCTCGCGCAGGGCCTCGCAGTAGTTGGTGATGTCGGTCAGGATCACCAGTACGTGCTTGCCCTCGGTGAAGGCCATGTACTCCGCGGCGGTGAGCGCGAAGCGCGGCGTGAGCAAGCGCTGGGCGCTGGAATCGCTCGCCAGGTTTAGAAAGAGCACGGTGCGCGCCAGCGCCCCGCTCTTCTCCATCTCCTCACGGAAAAACTCGGCACTGTCGTGGGGGATGCCGATCCCGGCGAAGACAATGGCGAAGTCCTCCGCCGCGCCCCGGCCGCGCAGCCGGGCGTTGCAGGCGATGTCGACCGCGATCCGGTCGTGCGGGAGTCCACCGCCCGAGAACAGCGGCAGCTTCTGCCCCCGCACCAGGCTGTTCATCAGATCGATGGCGGTGAAGCCGCTCTCCAGAAACTCGCTCGGGGCCTCCCGGGCGGAGGGCTTGAGCGGCAGACCCTCGACCCGCAGCGCACGCTCGGCGGCCAATGGCGGCCCGCCGTCGATCGGACTTCCAACCCCATTGAAAACCCGGCCCAAGAGTCCGGGCCCGACGTGGAAGCGCAGCGGCTCACCGAAGAACCGCACCCGCGTCCCGTGGAGCGCGAGTCCGGCCGTATCGTCGAGTACCTCGACCGTGACCGTCTCCTCGTCCAGGGCGGCGATCCGCCCCAACCGCACACCGCCGTCCGCGCCCTCCACCTCGACCGCCTCGTTGAGCCCCACGTCGACCGTCCGCCGCAGGAAGAGCAGCGGTCCCTCGGCGCGGTTGGCGATGTCCTCTCCGATCAGTCTGGCGTACATCGTTTGCGGATCTCGGTTTGCGGTTTGCGGACGGCGGACCGCTCGCCCCCCAGGGCTAGGCGTCCGCCGCTTCCTCGCGCTTGGCATTAAGCAGCTCGCGCACCGTGGCGGTGAGCTCCTGGTCGAGGGCGGAGAAGCGCTCCCACTCGCCCTCGCCGATCTCCTCACCCATGCGCATGAGGCCGCGGAAGATCTTCGCCTTGGCGATCTCCTCGGGCGGAACACCGGCGTCGAGGAGCTGGGTGGCCCCTTCGATGAAGCTGCCGATCAGCCGCATCATCACCGCCTGGCGCGAGGGGGTGGCGTAGCGGTCGATGATCGAGAAGGCCGACTGGCGCAGGAAGGCCTGGTTGACGAGTTGGGCGCAGAGCAGCGTCAGGCGCTGCCGCTCGGGCATGGCGTCGCGGCCGATGATGCGCGCCATGCGCTCCAGGCGTGCCTCGTCTTCGAGCAGGGTGAGGAACCGCCGGCGCAGCTCCTCCCAGCGCGTGCACCCCTGGGTGTGCCACCAGCGCGCCAGGTTGCGCGCGACGACGCTGTAGGACTGTAGGGGGTGGATCGCCGGATAGAAGCGCGCCTGGGCCCGGCGCACGTCGAGCGCCCAGAGACAGCCGACGTAGCGTCGCGTGTGCATGGTCACCGGCTCGGAGAAGTCCCCCGAGGGCGGGCTGACCGCCCCCAGCACCGTCACCGACCCGTGGTCCCCGGCGAGGGTCTCCACCCGTGCCGCGCGCTCGTAGAAGTCAGCCAGGCGGCTGCTGAGATAGGCCGGGTAGCCCGCCTCTCCGGGGAGCTCGCCGAGCCGTCCCGACACCTCGCGCAGGGCCTCGGCCCAACGGCTGGTGGAGTCTGCCATGAGTGCGACGTTGAGCCCTTGGTCGCGAAAATACTCGGCGACCGTGATCCCGGTGTAGATGCTCGCCTCGCGCGCCGAGACCGGCATGTTTGAGGTATTGGCAATGACCACGGTGCGCTCGATCAGCCGCCGCCCGCTGCGCGGGTCCTCCAGTTCGGCGAACTCGGCGAGCAGCCCCGCGAGCTCGTTGCCGCGCTCGCCGCAGCCGACGTAGACGATGACATCGGCGTTACACCACTTGGCGACCGTCTCCAGCAGCACCGTCTTGCCGGTGCCGAAGCCGCCGGGTATCGAGGCGGTCCCGCCGCGGGCGACCGGGAACAGGCAGTCGAGGATGCGCTGCCCGGTGAGCATCGGCTCGTCCGAGGGCAGACGTTTGACCACCGGGCGCGGGATGCGCACCGGCCAGCGGTGGCCCATCGCGACCTCATGGGTCTTGCCCTCGGCATCGCGCAGCCGGCAGACCACCTCGTCATCCAGGTACTCGCCGGCGTCGGCGATCTCCGCGACCTCACCGGCCGGGACGTCGGGCGGGACCAGGCAGCGCTGCCCGGTCCCAGTCCCGTTTTCGACCTCGCCCAGCACGGCCCCGGGCTTGAGCCGCTCCCCCACCGTCACCTTGGGGCGGAAACCGAAGCGCCCCCCCGGCGGCTCCTGCATGCCGGGTGTGACGAAGGGCTCCTCCGGGTTGCTGATCGGGCGCAGCAGGCCGTCAAAGATATGGCCGAGGAGCCCGGGACCGAGCCGGATCGAGAGCAGCGCCCCCGAGCCCTCGACCTCGACCCCGGGACGCAGCCCGCTGGTGTCCTCGTAGACCTGGACGACAATCTCCTCGCGGGCGACCCGGATCACCTCGCCGAGCAGGTGCTGGGGACCGACTGTGACGGCCTCGCGCAGACGAAACGGTCCCTCGGGGCGCGCCCGGAGCACCGGGCCGCTGATCCAGGTGGTTGATGCGACGCTCATAGTAGGGGCCCCTGATTGGGTGGCCGCAGACCGCCTCCGTCCGTGCTCGGGGGACCCGGCCGAAAGCCACCTAGCTCATCGCGTTCGCGTTCGTGCGTGCTCATTCGCGGCTCACTCTTTCTTTGCCCTGGTCTCAGCCGCCTCGATCAGCGCCAGCAGCCGCGCCTCCAGCCGCGCACGGTCGCGGAGCAGACCCGCCAGGCTCGCGTCGAGGACGGCCCCAGCGCTCGCGATGACCAGCCCCGCCGCGAGCCCGCCGTCGGTCTGGAGCCGCGGGGCCTCGCCGAGCGCTTCGACGAGCCGGCGCACCGGCTCGCGGCGCTCTTCCTCACCCCACTCCGGGGCGTGACGGACCGACCAGCGCCCCCGTGGCAGGGCGCGCAGTGCCTCGTCCAGGTGACTGGCGACCCAATCGGCGCGTGAGCGCGGCTCCCGCCAGCGTGCGAGCAGTGCCTCGCTCAGCCGGGGCCAGGCGGCGGCGAGCAGGTCGGCATGGGCGCGCTCGGTGAGCCAGCGCTCGCGCGTCGCCCGCTCGGCCTGGGCGGCCTGGATGCGGCCGTGCGCCCGCCGGCGCTCGGCGACCATCCGTTCGTGCAGGTGCGCACGCTCCCGCTGGTAGGTCGCGGCGACCAGCGTCACGGCCTCGGCACGGGCGGCATCGAGCAGCCGCCGGCACTCCTGCTCCCGGTACTCCGCGACCAGACGTAACAGGCTCGCTTCACGCTCGGCAAGGTTCATTCGGCCATCCCCAACTGGCGGCGCAGCCGCCCGCTGATGTCCGGGGGCTCATGACGTCCGCGCACGTCCGGGACCACCAGGACCAGCGGGCGCCCGGCGGCCAAGGCGCGGCGCAGGCCTTCCTCCGGCAGCCAGTCCGCCACCTCGGCGGTCAGGAGCAGGAGCTGCGCCTCGCCGCGCAGCCGCTGGAACAGGGTGGGGGCCGTCGCAGGTGTCGGTTGGTGGACCTCCACCCCGGCGAGGCGGAAACCTGCCGCGCTGACCTCGTCCCCCAGAAAGGCGCAGAGGGTCATCAGCCGAGCCGGTTCAGGATCAGCACGGAGATGATCACGCCGTAGATGGCGATCCCCTCCGCCAGACCGACCAGGATCACCACCCGGCCGAAGAGCTCCGGCTTCTCCGCCAGCGCACCGACCGCCGCCGCGCCGACGGTGGCAACGGCATAGGCCGCGCCGAGCGCACCGATGCCGGTGGCCAACGCCGCGGCGAGATAGCCCCAGCGCAGCACCCCGGGGTCCAGCGCTGCGGCCGCCCCGCCCGGCTCGTCGGCCAACGCGGCCGGCTGCCACAGGAGGAGACTGCCGAAGGCGGCGAGCAGCGCCACACCCAGCACCAAGAGACCCGCGAACAGGACCTGTTGTCTTCTCATCTCGTTATCTCCGTTGCCGTGACCATGTTGGAACGCCGCTCCACGGCTCAGGGCGCCCCGACCAGCTCGGGCGGGACCGGCAGCGGCCGGAACACCCGGCCCGTCCCCCGCAGGAAACGGTTGAAGAACTCGAACAGCACCAGCCGCGTGGTCTGGATCGACACCACCAGGCCCTCCAGCGCGATGATCAGCGCGTTGCCCAGGGTCATGACCAGCAGCCCCACGGCCACCGAGCCCGTCGCATCCGCCATGGTGACGACCGCCGCCGACAGGGCCGAGTGGGCCAGGGCAAAGGCCCCGACACGGGCGAAGGAGAGGGTGTTGACCAGGATCTGCATCCCGTTCTCGACCAGATGCCCAACGGCCGCCAGGGCGCCGAGCAGACGGCGGTGCACGAGGAAGCTGCCGGTCAGGTACCAGCCGAGTCCGGCTAGCGTCAGCCAGCCCATCGGGGCCCCCGCGAGCAGCCCGATCAGCCCGAGGTAGAGGAGCAAAAAGCCGGTGTCGACCAGCAGCCAGCGGCCGATCTCGCCGCGCCAGAGCGCGCCCAGCCCGGCGAGGAGCTGTCCGAGCGAGAGCAGCAGGACGGCAAAGATCAGCGGCACCACGAGCACCGTCAGCGGGTCGCTCATCGGGTGGAGCCAGAGCGCGGGGATGAGCGCCTCGCTCGCGAAGACGCTCCCGAACAAGAGGCCGAAGACGACCGCGCTCGCCCCGCCCGCGATCAGCAGGCCGGCGGCCTCGAAGCGGCCTTTGAGCCACCAGCCGAGCGCAATCAGGACCAACCCCTGTCCGACGTCACCGAACATGTAGCCGAACAGCAGCGGGACCACGACCGCCAGCACCGGCGTGGGATCGGCCTCGTCACTTCCGGGGACCCCGAAGGCCGCGGCGAAGACCTCGAACGGCTTGAGCCAGCGCGGGTTCACCAGGATCTGCGGCGGTCTGACCCCGGGTGGGGGCGTCGTCAGGCGCAGCAGCGCGCGGGCCGACGAGCGCTCCAGGGCGGCGAGCAGGGACCGGCCCAGCAGGTCGTCGGTCCAGCCGGTGACCCAGACGAGATTCTCGCTCGCGCGCTCCAGCCCGCCGACGTGGGACGCGAACCAGTCGAGCCAGACCGCGCCCCCGAGGACGTCGCCCAGGGCGTAGTCGTCGAAGAGGTTGTCGAGCTCGGCGTAGATGTGCACCACGCGGGTCGACAAGTGCTCGCGGCGCGCCCGGATGCGGGCAAGGCACTCGCCCGCGCTCCCCCGCAGCCAGGTCGGTCGCTCGACGATGCGCCCCTTGGCCGCCTTGACCTGTCCCTTGACCTCGTCGAGCCGATCGGCGGGGCCGAGCATCATGTAGCAGCGTTCGTCCTCCCAGGGGACGGTACGCGGGATCACCCACTCCGGCAGGCGGGGATCGGCGTCGCGCGGCAGGATGGCGCAGAAGGTGCCGAGCACCGGGCCGGAGGCGGCCACCAGGGCATAGTCGAGCGGGCTGTCGACGACCTGGCCGATGACCATGGCGAGCCATTTGAGCCGTACCAGCTCCTCCTCGCAGGCCTGGAGGACGTCGATCAAGGGGTCGGCCTCCGCCCGCCACGCCGCGATGCGGCCGAGCGCGCGCCGCAAGACGACGGCCGGCGCCTCAACCAGCGGCAGTCGGCGCAGGCGCCCGCGCGCCCAGTAGCGCTCGTAGCGAGGCAGGAGCTTGGCGTACTCGGCCAGGCCCTCGGCCAAAGGCTGGACCGGGAAGTCCTCGGCCGAGTGCGGCCTCAGCTCGAGCTCCACCGCCCCAGTGCGGGCGAGCTCGGCCGTGACCGGCACGCTGTCGCGACGCGGGCAGAGCACCTCGAACCATCGGGTGGAGGTCGGGCGGAGCATCAGATTGCCGCCTCCGGGGCGAAGAGCGCGCGGGTGACCAGCTCGGCGCGCAACCGCTCCAGCTCCAACGCGACGAGTGCGAGATAGATCAAGGGCCCTGCGGGCTGCAGCAAGCGGCGATGGAACAGCAGCCGCAACCGCCCGCACAGCGCTAGGCGTAGGCCCCAGGCCGACTCCGGACGCGCCTGATAGAACGCGGCAAGGTGGGCCAGCAGCAGCGCCCCAAGGGCGTCGAGATGGCCGAGGAACTCGCGCTTGCAGTGGGGCCAGAGCGCGCGCCAGTGCTCGGCCCAGGCGGCGGCGGGATCGTCCCCCCCGAGCAAGGGCGCCACACCGACCGCTTGGACCCCCCGAGGGTCGAGCCGACCGTCCTCGTTGAGAAGGGGGCTGAGCAGGGGATCCTGCCGCACCCAATCGGGGGCCGCCTCGCCCCGGGCGAGATGGTGCCAGAGTCCGATCAGGCTGAGCCAGCGGGTCCAGCGCACCGCCTCGCGCCAGGGCTCGGGGACCCAGTCGGCGACTTCCTCGACCGCCTCTTGGAACGCGACACGCATGCCGACCTCGACGTCCTGGCTGGTGCTCTGGCCAGACAAGGCCTTGACCCAGGGCCGTAGCGGCCCGCTGCGAGCGTCCTCGAGAAAGGCCGCGAGCGAGCGGGAGGCCGCGAGACGCTGCCATTCCTCGGCGCTTGGCAGGGCCGCAAAGCGGGCTTGGACCCGGGCCTGCACGTAGGCGAAACGACAACTCGTCTTCATCGCCGTGCGCCGATGATCTCGTCGGCCAGGGCCGCGACCGCCCGGTCGAGCTCGTCGTCTCCCTCTGCGGGGCTGACGACCGGCGCCACGGGGGGCGTACCCAGGAGCGCCCTGACCGCCTGCTCCACCGTCTGGTCCGCGCGCTGGTGGGCGGCGCGGATGCGGCGGTCCGTCGCCTGAACGACGCGCTTGGCAAGCGCCTCGGCCGCCGCGACCATCGCCGCCGCCTCACCGCGGCAGACATCGACGGCCGCTCGGGCGTCTTGCTCGGCCCGCAGGACGCGGTTCATCGCCTCGTCCACCGAGGGACTGGCGGCCGCTCGCTCGCGCTCAGTCATGGCCTTCTCCTCGCCTAGCCCGCCGAAGCAAGTACAACAGGCGGAGGCCGGCGGCGGCAGCCCGCCGCCGGTCAATACTTCAGTCCGGCCCCATCGAGCGGCCGGCGTAACAAATCCACCAGGATCGGGTCGCTGATCCCGCTCGGGCGGACAGCGCCGGCGCCCTGGTCTCCTTGACGAAGACGCGATTGATCACGTCACCACCCGCCCCGCCTCGGTCTCGTAGAGACGGCGACCGCCGGTGCCCGGGTCGGCGGTGGCATCGAGCCGGACGACATCAAACGGCCGCGCGGGCCCACCAAGGCTCTCGGGCATGATCTCGTTCAACGGGGCGAGCGGCAGGAGGGTCGGACTGATCGCGGAGACGACGTCGGTCGTCGGAGGCGGACCGAGCGCGTTGAGGATCAGAAGGTCGCTCAAGGGGGAGCGCGCATCCTCCGCGAGCTCCGTGCTGGGCCCGCGCCGGACTACGCCCTCGCCGTGCCGCCGGTCGAGGTCGAGGGTAAGATCGTCCCGGACCGCCCGCAGGGTGCTGGGGAGGTCGGCGGCGAGGCCCAACCCTGCCAGGGGCGGGCCAAGCTGGTGCACCAGTAGCCGCGTCATGAGGTTCTCCCACCCACCTGGGCACCGCTTGTCGGCACCCTCGGCGCAGACGGTTGAGACTAGGCTTTATAATAATATACTAACGCATCAAAGAAGCGGTGGGGGCCGCGAGGATTGACCCCGATCAACGGCGCGTCACGCGGGGTGACAAGGTCCATCCGCCTCGATGCTCCGGCACGCGGATCTGATCCAGCTCAAGTCTTCGCCCCGATCCGCCGCGCATTTCTGGCACGAATGCCGTAGGCTATGCACCCGTTTCAGACCCAACCAAGCGCGAGGAGGCGCCCCGATGGACGACACCCTGCAACGGCTGCTCGAGGCGGAGATGCGCGCCGAGCACATCGCACGCCAGGCCGAGACCGAGCAGGAGCACATCGTCCAGGCGGCGCACGCGGAGGCGCGTGCCCAGGACGAGCGGTTCGTCGCGCGCATCCCCGACCTGCATCGCTCCTACATCACCAAGGCCCAGGAGCGCGCCGAGCAGACCGTCGCTGAGCTCAAGCGGCGCTATGACGAGCGTCATGTGCAGCTACGCGATACGGCGGAGAGCCGCGAGGAAGAGGCACTGGAGGCCGCGTTCGACGTCCTGGTCTCGGCTGAGCTCTAGGCCGGTCGCGGGGCCTGCCCCCAGGCGTAGCACGATGACCCAGGCTAACCTCCCCGCGCGACCCGGCCCATGAGCTCCGCCGCCAGTCAGGCCTACCTCAACACCCGCGTCTCGGTCATGGCCACCCGGCTGTTCGGGCCCGGCGTGATCGCCGAGCTCGCCCAGCAGGACCTTGCGCAGCTCGCCGAGCGCTTTGTCCTGCCTTCGGTCCTCGATGAGGCGGTCAGCGTGCGCGCGCGCAGCCGCGCCGTGGAGCAGGCCCTGATTCAGACCCTGCTCGCCGAGCTCGCCATCCTGGCTCGCCCGATGGCCGCGGGCGAGCGCGCGCTGGTCCTTAACTGGGGCCGCAAGTACGCACTGTTCAATCTCAAGACCCTGATCCGAGGGAAGCTTTACGACCTGGACCAGAAGGAGATCCGCGAGAACCTCTATGACCTGCCGCCTCGCGTACGCGTGCCCGACCAGGAGCTGTTCCGGGCGGAGAACGTGCTGGAGCTGTTGCGCCAGCTCGAGCGCGGGCCGTATAGCCTGATCGCCCGGCAGGCGCGCGAGATCTTTGAGCAGAGGCGCGAGCCCTTCGCCCTGGAGGCGACCATCGACCAGCGTTACTACGCCGGGCTGGTCCGTCAGGTCATGCAGTTCCACGACGACAACCTGCGTCCGCTCCAGGAGCTGGTCGGCGCGTTGCTCGACCGCGTGGACCTGCTCTGGCTGCTGCGTTTTCGCTTCGCCTACCAGCTCTCGCCCAGCGAGACCTTCTACCAGCTCGTGCCCTCTTTCCGGCTGCTGCACCGCGAGCGGCTGCTCAAGCTGGTCAACCTGGAGTCATTCGAGCGGGTGCTCGAGGCCCTGCCCCCGCCGCTCGACCGGATGATGGCCGGCAGCACCAATCTGATCGAGGTACAGCGCCGCATCGGCCGGCACACCTGCGAGGAGGCAAACCGCATCCTGCGCCACAGCCGCTCCGGGGTCGCGCGGGCGCTGGCCTACCTGATCCTTCGGGAGATCGACCTCATGGCACTCTTCTCCCTGATCCAGGGGCAGCTGCTCGGGCTACCCAACGACCTGGTAGCCATCGCGATCGAGGTTGCGGACGCCTCCTGCCCGATCGGCACGCTGACCGCCAAGGCGGCCTGACCGCACGTAACCGGTGGACTGAACCATGCTGCGGCCTTTGCCGATGAAGCACGTACGCTTGCTGGTCCTCACCGAGGACCTGCCGCAGGCCTCGCTGACCCTGGCGGAGACCGAGAGCTTCCATGCCGATACCCGCCCGCCGACCGAGGACCGCCTGAGCGGGGTGCCCGGACGCGACTATCGGGAGCTCTTTCAGCAGGCCCGCTCGCGGCTAGAGAAGATCGGCAAGCTCGTCCCGCTCGAGGCCGAGCCGGAGCTGCGTGAGGTCCGGGTCGTGCCGGAGCCCGAGCTCGCCCGCATCAACGACTGGCTGGGCAAGGTCTGGAACGAGTGCTCGCGCTACGAGGAGCAGTTCCGCGCGCTCGACGACGAGGAGCGCCTGGTGCGCGAGCAGGAGGCGGCACTTGCCAACTTCGCCGACCTCAACATCGACCTCGGGCTGCTGCGCAGCAAGACCCGCTTCCTCGACTTCTACATCGGCATAGTCCCGCGCGAGAACCTGCGCCAGCTCGAAGGGGCGGTCGGGCTCGCCTCCCACATCCTGCATATCTACATGGTCCGCGGCGAGCACGCCCACGTGGTGATCGCCGGGCCCGCCGGTACGCGTGAGGCCCAGCTCGGCTCGGTGCTCACCGCCGCCGGCTTCCAGAATCTGCCGATCCCCCCCGAGCTCAACCGCCAGCCGGAGGTCATCCGCGAGGAGCTCGCGCGCCGCCGCGCCGGCATAGAAACCGAGCGCGTCGCCCTGCACAAGCGCCTCGCGGAGTGGTCGGGGTCCTTCACCGGGCGGCTGCACGAGGCGCAGCAGGTGCTGCTGCTCGCCGAGCCCTTCGTTACCCTGGACCCGTCGATCCGCAGCGCGGGCTATCTCGCCTCGTTGAGCGGATGGGTCCCGGCCCGCGCGGTCGCCGAGCTCGAGACACGCCTGCGCCAGAGCCTTGCCCATCCGTTCGCGGCGGAGAGCCGCAACCCCTTGCCCGAGGAGCGGCCACTGGTGCCCACGGTGCCGGTCCGCAACCGGCTGCTGCAGCCCTTCGCACTACTGGTCAAGCAATACGGCATACCGCAGTACGGTGAGGTCGACCCAACCCCTTTGTTCGCGGTGACCTTCCTGCTCATGTTCGGGACCATGTTCGGCGACGTCGGCCAGGGTGCCGTGATCGCGGGTCTCGCCTGGTATTTCCGCGAAAAGCTCGGTCGGCTTTACCTCTTTGGGGTCCTGGCGGGCGCCTCCTCGATACTCTTCGGCTTCTTGTTCGGGAGCATCTTCGGCTACGAGCACGTGCTGCCGGCATTGTGGATGTCGCCGCTGCACGACCCGATCCTGATGCTCAAGCTCGCGCTCGTCTGGGGCGTGCTTTTCCTGGCGATCGCCTGCTCGCTTGCGATCTACAACCGTGCGGCCATCGGCAACTGGTCGGGCGCTGTGTTCGGCCATCACGGGCTGATCAACCTCATCTTCTATCTCGCCCTGGTCTGGGGCGGGGTGCGGCTTGGGACCAGCGGGGAGTTCGGCACCTGGCCAGCCCTCCTGGTGGTCGGCTCACTCGCCGCGCTGGCAGTGCACGGCTGGCGCCACCTGGAGGCCCCGGTCGGCGAGAAGGTGCTGGTGGTCTTCATCGAGACCCTCGAGACCGTCATCGGCTACGTCTCCAACACCCTGTCGTTCCTGCGCGTCGCCGCCTTCAGCCTGAACCACGTGGCGCTCGCCATCGCCATCTTCACCCTCGCCGGGATGATGGACACCTTCGGGCACATCCTCACCATCGTGCTCGGAAACGTCTTCATGATTGTGCTCGAGGGCGGGATCGTGATGATCCAGGTCCTGCGCCTGGAGTTCTATGAGGGCTTCGCGCGTTACTTCTCCGGCGACGGGCATGAGTTCGCGCCGCTGCGCCTGCGCCGCGCGGAGAAGCCGCGGGTAGCGGACAGTGGGTAGCGGCTAGGGGTTAGCGGCGGGTAATGGAAACAACTCGGGCCGTCTCCGGCCCTGCGGATCGCGGCGCGCTGACTCCTAGCCGCTGGTCCCTAACCGCCAAGCCCTTACCGCCCATCGGTTAAGAACCAATCAACTGAAACAACGAAACAGGAGCTCATCATGTACTGGCTCGTCGGTCTCATGTCCTTCGCCATCCTCGGTCTGATCGTCACCGGTATCTTCCTGGAGATGCGCCCGGGCTACGCGCTGCGCATGCGGCCATGGTTCCGGCCCGCCATGGGGACGCAATTGTTGGTATTCGTCGGGGCGCAGCTCGGCCTACTCGTCTTCGGGATCAACAACGCCTTTGCCGAGACGGCCGAGGCGGCGGTCGCGGTTTCCGAGATCTCGACCGGCATGGGTCTAGCGATCCTCGGGGTCGGCATACCCACGGGACTCTCGACGATCGGCGCGGGCATCGCCGTGGGCCCGATCGGCGCCGCCTCGCTCGCCGCAATCACCGAGAAGCCCGAAACCCTCGGCCGGACCCTGATCTACCTCGGCCTGGCCGAGGGTATCGCCATCTACGGTCTGGTTATCAGTATCCTGCTGCTCAACCGGATCTGAGCTCAGACGGGGGACTAGCAATGGCGGCGGAGGCGGAGTACGGCCGTGCGACGCGGATGCTGTTCCTCGGGGAGGACAGCCTGGCGGACGGCTTTCGGCTGATCGGGTTCCAGACCTTCCCGAACCCCACGCCCGAGGAGGTAGACCGCGTGTTCCGCGAGCTCCTGCGAGGGCGCGACAACGCCTTCGTGATCCTCGACGACCGGGTGATGGGCTCCGACATCCCAGCACTCCGCCAGGTGCGGCGCGAGGGCGGACGCATCGTGGTGGCCTCGGTGCCCGCGTTGAGGGATCCGCCGCGGCTCGCCAGCGACGTCGCTGACCGCCTCGCCGCTATGTTCGGCAGCTCCAACCTCTTGCCGGGGAACGGATCGTGAATCAGGTTCAAGAACTCGAGAAGGCCATACTGGCCCGCGCCGAGCGCCTCGCCGCCGAATACCGGGAGAGGGCCCAGCGCAACCGCGACAACATCCTGCGCGACGCGGCGGAGCGGCTGCGCCTGCGCGAGCAGCGCGAGGAGTCGATCGCCAAGTCGCTTGGGGAGCGCACCTATCGCCAGCAGGTGCAGGCGAGCGAGCTCAAGATGCAGAGTCAGCTCGATCGGATGCGCTGGAACCTCGTGACCGATGTCCAGCGGCGTCTGCGCGAGCGCATCGAGCGCTACAAGCAGGACGAGGCCGCCTACCTCGCGACCCTCAAGGCCTACCTGGCCCAAGCTGCCGCTGCGATCGAGGCCGAGGAGCTGATCGCCCAAGTCAACGCCCAAGACCACAAGCGCCTGGGGCCGACCTGGGAGGCGATCGTGGAGGCGGCCGCCCCCGGCAAGCGCATCGTCCTGGCCCCAGAGGCGATCGAGACCTCGGGCGGGGTGCTGGTGGAGAGCGCCGACCACAAGATCCGCGTCAACAACACCTTCGAGGGGCGCCTCATCCGGCTGCAGAGCCGCATCCAGCAGGTCATCCTCGAGCGGCTGCTCCCGAGCGGCTTCGACACCGGCAACGTCTTCGGCGGGTGAGAACATGAGCGAGCACAGTCGTATTGGGGTCATCCGCGACATCAACGGCCCCATCGTCACCATCGATCTCCCCGGCATCCGCAATGGCGAGCAGGTCAAGATCGGCGAGCTGGGGCTGTTCGGCGAGGTCATCGCGCTGAGCGGCCAGCAGGCGATCGTCCAGACCTACGAGTCGACCGACGGGGTGCGACCCGGTGAGCCGGCGATCGGCCTCGGCTGGCCGCTGTCGGTGGAGCTCGGGCCTGGCCTCCTCGGTGGGATCTTCGACGGGGTCCAGCGGCCGCTTGAGAAGATCGCCCTGCAGTCGGGCGACTACATCCGCCGCGGGTTGGACGTACCGGCGCTGGATCGCGCCCGCACCTGGGAGTTCGAGCCCAACGCCGAGCTGGAGCTCGGCGCCCAGGTCGGTCCGGGGACCGTCCTCGGCACCGTGCCCGAGACCCAGACCATCACCCACCGCGTACTGGTCCCACCGGGCGTCAGCGGCGAGCTCCAAGAGATCGCCCCGGCCGGGGACTACGAGCTCGAGGCGACCATCGCCCGAGTGCGCGGGGCTGCCGGGCAAAGCCATCGGCTCAAGCTCTACCACCGGTGGCCGGTGCGCAAGCCGCGTCCCTATGCCAAGCGTGACGACGGCATCTCCCCGCTGATCACCGGGCAGCGGGTGATCGACACCTTCTTCCCCCAGTTGAAGGGCGGCAAGGGTGCCGTGCCTGGCCCCTTCGGTGCCGGCAAGACAGTGGTTCAGCAGCAGATCGCGCGTTGGTCCAACGCCGACATCGTGATTTACGTCGGCTGCGGGGAGCGCGGCAACGAGCTGGTGGACGTGCTCGAGACCTTCCCCCAGCTCGATGACCCCTACACCGGGCGCAAGCTGATGGAGCGCACCCTGCTGGTCGCCAACACGTCCAACATGCCGGTGGTGGCACGCGAGGCGTCGGTCTACGTCGGCATGACCATGGCCGAGTACTACCGAGACATGGGCTATGACGTGGTGATGCTCGCCGACTCGACCAGCCGCTGGGCCGAGGCCCTGCGCGAGGTCTCCGGGCGCCTGGGTCAGATGCCGGTCGAGGAGGGCTACCCGGCCTACCTCGCCTCGCGCCTCGCCGCCGTCTACGAGCGCGCCGGGCGGGTCCAGACCCACGGCGCGGGCTCCGGCTCGGTGACCCTGATCGGGGCGGTCTCGCCCCCCGGCGGTGACTTCTCGGAGCCGGTGACCAGTCACACCAAGGACATCATCGAGACCTTCTGGGCCCTTTCCAAGGAACTCGCCGACGCCCGCCACTACCCCTCGATCGACTGGGTCACCAGCTTCTCGGCCCATGTGCACACGGCGGCTCAGTGGTGGGCCGCCGAGGTCGACCGCGGTTGGGAGAGGCGCCGCGGCGAAGCACTCGCGCTGCTCGCGCGCGACGCCGAGCTCTCCCGCATCGTGAACCTGGTCGGACCTGAGGCCCTCTCGTCCGCCCAGCGCTGGGAGCTCGAGGGCGCCGCGCTGATCAAGGAGGCGGTACTCCAGCAGAGCGCGCTCGATGAGGTCGACACCTTCTGCTCGCCGCAGAAGCAGTTCGCCCTGCTCGATCTCGCCCTCGGCATCTACGACATGGGGGCCGCGCTGGTCGGCATGGGGGTGCCGGTGCAGGAGCTGCAGGGCCTGCCCCTGCTGGCCAAGACGCGCCGCTGCAAGTCGATGTACAGCAGCGAGCAGCTCGAGAAGATCGCCGAGCTCCGCGCGGACGTGGAGCAGGAGTTTGAGAACATCCGCCTGGAGTACGCCAGACAGGGGGAGCACGCCCAATGAGCGTCAAGGAATACCGTACCGCCGCCGAGGCCCGCGGCGGCCTTCTCATCATGCGGGCCACCCCGGGGGTGGCCTTCGGCGACCGCGTCCAAATCGAGGACCACAGCGGCACGCGCCGCAACGGCCAGGTCATCCGCAGCTCCGACGAGGAGGTGCTGGTCCTGGTGTTCGAGGGGACCGATGACCTCGACCTGGAGGACACCTGGGTCCGCTTTCTCGACGAGCCGGTCGAGATCGCCCTCTCCCCCGAGCTCCTCGGGCGCGTCTTCAACGGGCTGGGCGCCCCGCGCGACGACCGCCCGCCGATCCTCTCCAACATCCGCCGCGCGGTGGCCGGCTCGGCCATCAACCCCGCGGCGCGCACCTACCCGCGCGAGTTCATCCAGACCGGGGTCTCGACCATCGACGGGCTGAACTCGCTGGTGCGCGGTCAGAAGCTCCCAATCTTCTCGGGCTCCGGGCTGCCCCACAACCGCCTCGCCGCCCAGATCGTGCGCCAGGCCAAGCTCAAGGACGAGGATTCGAGCTTCTCCATCGTCTTCGCGGCCATGGGCGTGTCCTACGCCGACGCCAAGTTCTTCCAGGACGAGTTCGCGTCCTCGGGCGTGCTGCGCAACGTGGTGATGTTCATCAACCTGGCCGACGACCCGCCGGTGGAGCGACTCACCCTCCCGCGCACCGCGCTCACGGCGGCCGAGTACCTGGCCTACGACCTCGACCGCCACGTCCTGGTCGTGATGACCGACATGACCTACTACGCCGAGGCCCTGCGCGAGGTGGCGACGGCCAAGGGCGACGTCCCAGCGCGCAAGGGCTACCCTGGATATCTGTACTCGGACCTCGCCGAGATCTACGAGCGCTGCGGGCGCATCCACGAGCGGCACGGCTCGATCACCATGATGCCGGTGGTCTCCATGCCCTCGGACGACATCACCCACCCCATCCCGGACCTCACCGGCTACATCACCGAGGGCCAGATCGTGCTCTCGCGCGAGCTGCACAACCAGGGCGTCTACCCGCCGGTGCACATCTCGCCGTCGCTCTCGCGGCTGATGAAGGACGGCATCGGCAAGGACGACACCCGCGAGGACCACCCCCGCGTCGCCGCCCAGCTCTATGCCCTTTATGCCCGCGCCCTGGAGACCCGCAACCTGGCTTCGATCATCGGCGCCGACGAGCTCTCCGAGCGCGACCGCCGCTACCTCAAGTTCGCCGACGCCTTCGACGAGCGCTTCGTCGGCCAGGGCGAGGCCGAGGACCGGTCGATCGAGGCGACCCTCAACCTGGCCTGGGAGCTGATGTCGATGTTCCCGCGCGACACGCTCACCCGCATGAGCGAGACCGATCTGGCGAAGCACTACCAGGGGTCGGACTGAGCGGGACCTCGGCATGGCACAACTGATCAAAGTCCCGCCGACCAAGAACACCCTGCTGCGGTTGAAGAAGCAGGTGCGGTTCCTTGAGGAGGGTCATGACCTCCTCGAGCGCAAGCGCGAGCTGCTCACCCGACTCGTCTATGAACGGATCGGCGAGTACCGCCGGTTGCGCAAGGAGGCCGAGCAGGCGTTGCGCGAGGCCTACCGCTGCCTGACCATCACCCACCTGCGCATGGGCAGCCGCGGCATCCACCAGGCGGCGCTGGGGGCGGAGCCGGCGCTCCGCGTCGACATCCTGCCGCGGCGGGCACTGGGCGTGGAGTACCCGGCGGTGACCGCCGAGCGCCTAGCGCTCAAGCCCGTGGGTCTGCTCGGGACCGACGCGAGCTTCGACAACTCGCGCGAGCATCTCGCGGACCTCGCCGTCCTGCTCGCCCAGCTCGGGGAGGTGGAGATCGCCCTACACCGCCTGATGGAGGAGCAGCGCAAGGCGCAGAAGCGGGTGAATGCGCTCAAGTACAACATCATCCCCCTGTACCGGCGGACCATTCACTTCATCCAGTCCGCGCTCGAGGAAGAGGAGCGCAACACCCTGTTCCAGGTAAAGATCCTGCGCGAGCGGGCGAACGCCTGACGGCTTGCCCCGCCGTCACTCGCGTTTGAGTGCACGCACCTGATCGAGCAGGGCCGGGGCGTCCCACTCCCGCTCGCCCTCCGCCCGGTAGGCCAGCCTGCCCTCCGCATCCACCACGAAGGTGGTGGGGAGGCCCTTGACCGGCCAGCTCTGCACCACCGTCATATCCACGTCCATCGGCAGCGGAAATCCGACCGGGTGGCTGGCGGTGAACTGAGCGATGGTCTCCGCGTCCTCACCCACGTTGACGGCGATGAGCTCGATCCCCTCGGGCCGCACCTGCTCCCAGGCACGCTGCATTGAGGGCATCTCCTCCCGGCAGGGCGGACACCAGGTCGCCCAGAAGTTGACGATCACGGGCCTGCCGCGGAAGTCGGCGAGCCGCACAGATTCGCCGTCCGGGCCCTGGAGATCGAACGCCGGTGCCGGCGGGCGCTCCGGCAGCGGTGTCAGGCCCTGATCCCCGCCGCCCGCGGCGAAGGCGCTGGTGGCGACGGCGATGCAGAGGCTAAGGATCAGCGTGGAAGCGAGGCGCTTGGTCATTCAGGCTCCGGGGTCGGGTGGGTGAGGCACGCGGGCCGTCGGGAGTCACTCGGCAGCGCGTCCAGAGTGGGTTGAGCAACGAAACCCATCGTGGTCGTGGTCGTAATCGTAATCGGAGATGCCCCGGAACTGGGTCATGAGCGCCTCGATTCCTAGAGGCGCGAGAGAATCTGAGGCGCTGGGATGGCCGCGATAACGACAACGACTACGACAACGACGATGAAGACGAGGAACGTGGATGTGTGACGGATCTATACTGCTCGCCGCCTCGCCCGCACCGAGCCCCGGCCGATCCAGACCATGAGTGTCCCGAGTGCCGCGCACGCCTTTCGCCAGCGCATCGAGCAGGCCGAGCTGACCCGGCTCCCCCGTTGGCAGCGGGCCGCCTTCCAGCTCGCCCGCCTCGGCCTCGCGCTCCACCGCGACCTCACCCAAGGCTACCTGAGCCTTCAGGCGATGGGCCTGGTGTATACCACCCTGATCTCGATCGTCCCGCTGCTGGCGGTGAGCTTCTCGGTCTTGAAGGGCTTCGGCGTCCACAACCAGCTCGAGCCCCTGCTCTTCAACGCCTTGGAGCCGCTGGGCGCCGGCGGTATGGAGATCGCCGGGCGGATCGTGGAGTTTGTCGACAACATGCGCGTCGGGGTGCTGGGGTCGGTTGGCCTGGCCCTTCTGCTCTACACGGTGGTCTCGCTCCTTCAGAAGATCGAGGGCGCCTTCAACGACACCTGGCGGGTCCGCCGCGCGCGCTCCTTCACGCAGCGCTTCAGTCATTATCTGAGCGTGCTGCTGGCCGGCCCGGTGCTGATCTTCGCCGCCTTCGGGCTGACAGCCTCCCTCGGCTCGACCGAGCTCGCCACCACCCTGACCGCCTACGAGCCGCTCGGGCGGCTCTCCGCGCTCGCCGGACGGCTGACGCCCTTGCTGATCGTCTGGGCCGCCTTCGCCTTCATTTACTGGTTCGTGCCCAATACCCGGGTGAATCTACGCTCGGCGGTCATCGGCGCCCTGGTGGCCGCTGTCTTTTGGCAACTGGCCGGCTGGGTGTTCGCGACCTTCATGGTCGGCGCGACCCGCCTCGCCGCGGTTTACTCCGGATTTGCCATCCTGATCCTGTTCCTGACCTGGGTCTACGTCGGCTGGTTGATCCTGCTTGTCGGGACGCGCATCGCCTTCTATCACCAGCACCCCGAGTGTCTACTCGGCCCCGCCGGCCAGCGTTCCATGAGCCCCCGGCTCATCGAGCGCCTAGCGCTGACCATCGCGGCGCGGATCACGGCCCGCCACCAATCCGGTGCCGAGCCGGTGTCGAGCAAGGCCCTCGCCCAGGAGATCGGGACGATCGAGGAGCGGGTGCTCGCGGTCCTCGACCGACTCGACGCCGAGGGCATCTTGGTGCGCTCCGCCGAGGAGCCACCGCGTTATCTCTTGAGCCGATCGCCGCGGCACATCCGGATCGCGGAGCTGATCGATGCCCTACATCGCGAGGTTGAGGACCCCGGCACGCTGGCGCGACTCGACCGAGATCCCGCGGTCGCGCGGATCGGCGAGGCGTTGGAGGCGGCTCGGGGGAACGCGCTCGATGGATTGAGCCTGGCCGATCTCGCGCCGGCCCAGTTGGCTAGCGATCAGGCCGAGGCGAGCGACTCCCGCACCGGCCGATAGGAGCGGCGATGCTCGGGGCAGGGCCCGAGCGCGTGCAGGGCCGCGAGGTGCTCGCGCGTCGGATAGCCCTTGTGGCGCGCAAAGCCGTAACCGGGGAAACGCTGGTCGAGCCCCTGCATCGCCCGGTCGCGCGCCACCTTGGCGAGGATCGAGGCGGCGCTGATCGCCGGCACGCTGGCGTCGCCGCGGACCACCGCCTGCACCATACAGGCGAGCGTCGGGCAGTGTATGCCGTCCACCAAGGCCCGCCCCGGCACGATCGACAGCGCCGCCGCGGCCCGCTGCATGGCAAGCAGCGAGGCCTGGAGGATGTTGATGCGGTCGATCTCGAGCGCGCTCGCCTCCGCAACCGCCCAAGCGAGGGCGTGCTCCTCGATCGCGCGCGCGAGCAGCTCGCGCCGCTCCGGCGACAGCCGCTTGGAATCCTTGAGTCCGTCGATCGGCCGCCTGGGATCGAGGATCACCGCCGCGGCCATCACCGGCCCCGCCAGCGGTCCCCGGCCCGCCTCGTCGATCCCAGCGATCAAGTCCGCGTTCGTCATGTCGGAGGGGCCTCGGCCGCCGATGGAGGCAGGCGGGAACGGGCTCCAAGCCCAGGAGGCCGCGAACCTGATGGTGCGATCAGCCCCAGCACGGCCTCGGCCCCCCGCGCGGCGGCATCGCGCCGCAGACGCCGGTGCACCGCCTGGTATTCGGCGCGGATGGCGGCCACGCGCTGCGGATCATCGAGAAGGGCCAAGAGCTCCGGCCCGAGCAGATCCGCGCGGCAGCGCGACTGGATGAGCTCGGGGGCGAGTGCGCGGCCGACCAGGAGATTGGCCATGGCAATATGCGGCACCTTGACCAGGTTGAGCCCTTTCACCAAGTGATAGGTAATCGGACTCATCCGGTAACCGACCACCATGGGCCGGCCGATGAGCAGCGTCTCCAGGGTCGCGGTACCCGAGGCGGTGAGCACGCAGTCGGCCGCTGCGATCACCTCCCGGCTGCGGCCGTCGACCAGGGTCAACGGCAGATCCGGCGCCTCGCGGGCCTGGGTCTGCTCGAAGATGCCGCGCAGGGTGGCGTTGACCAGCGGGACGGCAAAGCGTAGCCCCGGCCGGCGCTCGCCACACCAGCGCGCCGTCTGCAGAAAAGTGGCCGCTAGGGCCCGCACCTCGCTCACCCGGCTCCCCGGCAGGAGCGCGATGACCTCGCCATCCTGGGGCAGGCCCAGGGCCTGGCGCGCCTCGCCCGCGCCGACCTCCATGGGGATCTGATCGGCGAGGGGATGACCCACGTAGCGCGCCGGGACGCCGCGCGCGCGCAGGAAGTCTTCCTCGAACGGAAAGATCGAGAGCATCAAATCGACCGCGCGACGGATGCCCTTCACCCGGCCCGGACGCCAGGCCCAGACCGTCGGGCTCACGAGGTGGACGGTGGGGATCCCGGCCGTGCGCAGGCGACGCTCCAGGCCCAGGTTGAAGTCGGGTGCATCCACGCCGATGAAGACATCGGGGCGCAAGGCCAGGAAGTGACGCACGAGCGCGCGGCGGATCCGCAGCAGCTCGCGCAGGTGGCGCAGCACCTCCACCAGGCCCATCACCGAGAGCCGCTCCAGCGGGACCAGGGTCTCGCAGCCGGCGGCCTGCATCTGGGGCCCGGCCACGCCGACGAAACGGCTATCCGGCACCCGGGCCTTGAGCTCGCGCACCAACGCCGCGCCCAGGACGTCGCCGGAGGGCTCGTTGGCGACGATGCCGACCGTCAGCATCGCGCAGCGGTCCTCACAGCCCTGCCGTGGCTCGCGACGCCGCCAGCGCCCCAACGGGCCGGGGGACGCTGGGCGCGCCGCGCGGGTTGCCTCACCGGAGGATGCCGCGGGTGCTCGCCGCGACAAAGTCCGCCATCCGATCGACCTCCGGACAGCCCAGCTCGCGCATGCCCTTGAGAGCGACCGCGCGGTAGAGTCCGGACCGGTAGAGGAGCCGAAAGGCCCGCTTGATTCGGGCGATGGTTGCGGCCTCGACGCCGCGCCGACGCAGCCCCTCGGAGTTAATCCCACTGGGGCCGGCCGGGTGGCCCGCGACCATGACGAAGGGCGGCACGTCCTGGTTGATCACCGAGCCCATGCCACAGAAGCTGTGTGCGCCGATGCGGGTGAACTGGTGCACGATGGTAAAACCGCCAAGGATCGCCCCGTCCTGCACCTCGACATGGCCACCCAGGGAGGCCGCGTTGGCGAGGATCGCGTGATCGCCGATCCGGCAATCGTGAGCGACATGGGTGTAGGCCATCAGCAGGTTGTCGCTGCCAATCTCGGTGACGCCACGGTCCTGCACGGTCCCCCGATGGATGGTCGAAAACTCGCGCACGACGTTGCGGTCGCCCATCTCGAGGCGGGTCAGCTCGCCGGCGTATTTCTTGTCCTGCGGGTCCTCGCCCACCGAGGCGAACTGGAAGATCCGGTTGTCGCGGCCGATGTCGGTCGGCCCGCGGATCACCGCATGGGGACCGATGCGGGTGCCGGGTCCGATACGTACCCCCGGCCCGATGACGGCGAAGGGACCGACCTCGACCTCGGCGGCGAGCTCGGCGCCCGGGTCGACCAGGGCGGTCGCATGGATCAAGCTCAGAAGTCCCGCGCAGTGCACATGATGTGGGCGCTCGCGGCGAGACGGTCGTCGACCCTTGCCTCTGCGTCGAACATCCAGATCCCCCGGCGCACGCTCTTCAGGCGCACGTCCAACGTCAACTGATCGCCCGGCTCGACCGGGCGTTTGAAGCGCGCCTTGTCGATGCCGACGAAATAGTAGAGCGCCTTTTCCCCCACCTCGTCCGGCCGCGAGGCCATCGCCAGCAGGCCGGTCGCCTGGGCCATGGCCTCAATGATGAGCACGCCTGGCATCACCGGCCGCACCGGGAAGTGCCCGTTGAAGTACGGCTCGTTGTAGGTGACGTTCTTGACCGCGATCAGATACTCGTCGCGCTTGAAGTCGACCACCTTGTCGATCAGCAGAAAGGGATAGCGGTGCGGCAAGAGCGACAGCACCTTGTGGATATCCATCGTGGTCAAAGCTACCTCCAATGCCCCGAAGCCGCGGCGAGGCGGTGTCCCCACCGCGTCAATCCGACTTCTGCCCCAGTTTGTCGTGTTCCGGCTCGACACGCTGTTCGAGCTGCTTGACGCGCCGCGCCAGCTCGTCGAGATGGCGCAGGCGCGCGATCGTGCGGCGCCACTCGGCGCTCGGCATCGCCGGGATGCCGCTGCTGTAGAGGCCGGGCTCGGCGAACGATCGGGTCACCATCGCCATGCCGGTAAAGTGCACGTTGTCACCGATCTCCAGGTGACCCGCCATCCCCACCGCCCCGCCGATGGTGCAACTGCGTCCGATGCGGGTCGAGCCCGAGATCCCCGAGCAGGCCGCCATCGCGGTATGCGCCCCGATTCGGCAGTTGTGCCCGATCTGGATCAGGTTATCGAGCTTCGCCCCGTGCTCGATGACGGTGTCCTCCAGCGCGCCGCGGTCGACCGTCGTGTTGGCCCCGATCTCCACGTCGTCCTCCAGTCGCACCCGCCCGAGCTGGGGGATACGCACCCAGCGCTCGCCGTCGCGGGCAAAGCCGAAGCCCTCCCGGCCGATCACCGCACCGGGGTGGATGAGGACGCGCTCCCCGACCCAGCACCCGTCGCAGAGCGTGACTCGGGCGACCAGACGGCTGTCCGCGCCGATGCGGCAGCCCGCCCCGACGACCGACCCAGGACCGATGAACACGCGCGGGCCGATCTCGGCGCCCTCCTCCACCACCGCAGCCGCCCCGATCCAGGCGCTCGGATCGACCCGCGCGCCCGGCGCGACGACAGCGCTCGGGTGGGCCCCGCCGGTGACCTCGGCTGGGGGGTGCAGCAGGGCCGCGGCGCGGGCGTAGGCGAGATAGGGATCGGCGGTGACCAGGGTAGCCACCGGGCAGTGGGCGCGGTCCTTCTCCGCCAGGATCACCCCGGCGGCCCCTGTGCCCCGCAGATCCGCCAGATAGCGGCGATCAGCAAAAAAGCACAGGCTAGCGGCATCCGCCCGCGCGAGGGTGGCAACTCGGGCGACCCGTCGCTCGGCCGGCCCGTACAGCTCGGCACCCAGGCGCTCGGCCAGTTGTCCGAGGCTAAGCTGGGCGACGGCCGGGGTGCTGGATGGCGTCATCGGGCGGGGACGCGCCGGCTACTTCGGCTGAAACTTCTGCTTCATCCGCTCGACCACGTCGTTTGAGATGTCGATGCGCTTACTGAAGTAGAAGACGTCCTCACCGCTCACGATGAGATCGATGTTGCGCTCCTTGGCCAGCTCGGTGACCACCTCCTCGACCTGCTTGCCGAGCTTGGTGCGTAGCTCATTCTGGCGCAGGGTAATCTCCTCGCGCGCCTCCGACTGGGCGTACTTGAGGCGGCGGTCGCGATTGCGAATGTCGTTCTGAAGACGTTGGAGCTCCTCCTGGCTCATCAGGGCGCCGTCTCGCTCGAGCTTTTTCTGCAGCTCATCGAGCTCCGTCTGTTGGCTGGCGAGCTTCTGCTCGCGCTCACCGAGCTCGCGCTGTAGCTCGCGCCGAGCGGCCTCGTACTGGGGCGACTGCTCGACGACCCGATTCGGGTCGATCACCGCGACCACGTAGTCCTGCGCGGTGGCCGGGGCACCAAGGGCCGCAAGCACCAGGCCGAGCAGCGGCGCAAGCAAGCGTCTTGGCACCGGCACGCGCCGGGGCTCAGAAGGTTTGGCCGAAGCCGAACTGGAAGATCTGCGTGTCGTCATCGTCTTTGTCGTTCAGAGGATAGGCCAGGCTCATGGAGAGCGCGCCGACCGGTGAGAGCCAAACGACCGAGAGGCCGGTGGAATAGCGCAGATCGCTGAGGCTGAAGCTGCCGCTTGGGGAGATGAGCTCGTCGCTCTCGGTCACCCAAACATTGCCGAAGTCGAAGAAGGCACCGAGCCTCAGTGTCTTCGCAAAGTCGCCCCCGATGGGCGGCGGCGCGTAGAGCTCGACACTGCCAACCACCTTGGCATTGCCGCCGACCGGGTCTTGATCCCCCGTCGACTCGCGCGGACCCAGCGTGTTCTCCTTCCAGCCCCGCACCGTACGCGGGCCGCCGGCGAAGAAGTTCTCGAAGAAGGGAAACTGGCTGGTATCCCCGTAGGCATTACCGTAGCCAAGGTCCGCGTTGAGCGCCAAGGTGAACTGGCTCGTCAGCGGCACGTAATGACGGTGCCGATACGTCAGGCGGTAATACTGGAGATCGCTGCCGGGGACGCCGACCTCGCCGACCAGGTTCTGAAGCCCACCCCGCGTGGGAAAGACGGCACTGTCACGTGTGTCGTTCGTATACGAGGCGGTGAGCAGGAAGTCGTTAAACTGATCCCCGTTGTCCGCCTCGAACTGCTGGGCGAGGTCCGAGTCGCCCGGTTTGAATTTGGTGTATTGATAGCGGATGCCGAGACCCGCCCGGCTGGTATCCGTGATCGGCAGGCTGAAGTTGAGCCCCGCGATGCCCACGTCCGTGGTGTATTCGGCACTGTCGAACTCGCGGAAATCGGTCTCGCGGTAGGACAGCTCGAATCCCCGGCTGATGCCATCGATGGTGAAATAGGGATTGGTGTAGGCGAGACGGTACAGCCGAGTCGAGCTGCTGTTGTTGAATCCCAGCGAGACTCGCTTGCCCGTGCCAAGAAAGTTATTCTGGGTTACGCTGGTATTGAAGATGATGCCCTGCGATTGCGAGAAGCCGATACCGGCGAGGAGGTTGCCGGAGGGCTTCTCCTTGACCGAGACGTCCACGTCCACCTGGTCCGCCGAGCCCGGCACGGCGGGCGTCTCGATGTTGACCTCGTCGAAGTAGCCCAGGCGCTGCAGCCGCTCGCGCGACTGGCGCACCAAGTCGGCCGAGAACCAGGCCGACTCCATCTGCCGCATCTCGCGGCGAAGCACCTCATCGCGCGTGCGGGTGTTCCCCTTCATGGTGATACGTCGCACGTAGACCCGCTTGCCGGGGTCGACAAAAAAGGTCACCGCCACCTGGCGGTTCTCATCATCGATCTCCGGGATCGTGTTGACGTTGGCGAAGGCATAGCCCTCGGCGCCGAGCAGCTTGGAGATCCGCTCGGCGCTCTCGGTCGCGACCCGACGCGAGAAGACATCGCCGCGACGCATCTCGATCAGCGGGAAGAGCCGCTCCGTGGGGACCGATGGCTCGCCCGCGAGCTGGATGTCGCTGATGGTATGGGCCTCGCCCTCGTCGATGGTGACGGTGACGTAGATGTCGTCCTTGGCGGCCCCGATCGAGACCTGGGTCGACTTGATCTCGAAGCGAATGAAGCCGCGGTCGAGATAGAACGACCGCAGGGCCTCGAGATCACCGGCGAGCTGCTGCTTGGCGTATTGATCGTTCTTCGAGTAGAACGAGTGCCATCTGGTCGGTCCCAACTTGAAAAGCTTGAGCAGCTCCTTCTCCGAGAAGGCCTGGTTGCCGATGATGTTGATCTGCTTGATGCGTGCGGTGAGCCCCTCGGTGACGGCGATATTGATTGCGACGCGATTACGCTCGAGCGGCGATACCGTGGATTGGACCTGGACACCGTACTTGCCGCGGGCGAAGTATTGACGTTTGAGCTCCTGCTCGATGCGGTCGAGCAGCGCCGGGTTGAATACGCGCCCCTCCGCGAGGCCGATGTCCTTGAGGGCCTGCTTGAGCTTGTCGGTCTCGATATCCCGATTGCCCGTGATCGAGATATCGGCGATCGCCGGGCGCTCCTGCACCGAGATCACCAGCACCGAGCCGTCGCGCTCGACCTGGACGTCATTAAAAAAGCCGGTAGCGAAGAGGGTGCGAATGATGGTCGCGGTGATGTCGTCGGTGGTGGTATCACCCACCTTCACCGGGAGGTAGCTGAACACCGTTCCGGGGGCGATGCGCTGCAACCCATCGACCCGGATATCCGAGATGCGAAAGGACGCCGCCTGGGCCGCCCCGACCGTGACCAGGAGCAACGAAGCCAGCGCCAACCGGCGCCCGCGGCTCAGAATTACGCTGCGCAAGACAACCCCCTATCGAGCACTCACCGCCGTGCGCGGCGGACCCCGGCCAAGGCTCGCTAGTATAAGGGATCGCGGCGGGCTATCCCAGCAGACGGCTGATGTCGACGTAGAAGGCGAGGGTCATCAAAGCCGCCAGCAAGGCGAGGCCGATGCGCTGCCCTTGCATCTGCGCCTGCTCCGACAACGGGCTCCCTTTGACCGCCTCGACGGCGAAATAGAGCAGGTGGCCCCCGTCGAGAATGGGGATCGGCAGGAGGTTGAGAACCCCGAGGCTGATGCTCACGACGGCGAGGAACTTGATGAAGTAGACCAGCCCATAGCTCGCCGTCTTTCCCGCCGTCTCCGCGATCGAGATCGGCCCGCTGAGGTTCTCCACCGAGGCCTGCCCCATGAGCATTCGGCCAATGACCCGCAGCATGAGCAGGCTCATGTCCGCGGTCTTCTCCAAGGCCCCGCCCAAGGCCGCGACCGGCCCGAGCCGGACCTCGGTGCGATAGGCGGCGAGCAGGTCATCCGGCACCAGGGGCGAGGCCCCAATGCGTCCGATCGGGGCGCCGTCCGCATCCGCGGCGGACCGCGGCGTGACCACCAGCTCGCGCACCCGGCCGTCCCGCTCGATCTCCAGGCGTAGCGGCTCGCCGGCGTGGCGCTGGACCTCCGCGACCAGGTCATCCCAGTTGTCGAGCCTCTGCCCCCCGGCACTGAGCACCCGGTCACCGGTAGCGAGACCCGCAAGCGCGCCCGGCTCCCCCGGCATCAGCGTCCCGATCACCGGCGGGAGTACCGGGCGCGCGGGCGAGAGTCCGAGGTTCGCGATCAGGGCGGGATCGTCCGGAAGGGCCCGCAGGGCCTCGCCGTCGAGGACGCGGATCACTTCGGCACCGCTCGCGTCCCGCACGCGCACCGGCAAGTCTTTGCCGTCGAGGACCTCGGCCATCAGCGAGAACACCGCCGCCTCCCAGGTGGGTGTCGGGCGATCGGCCACCGCGAGCAGCTCGTCGCCCGCCGCAAACCCCGCCTGGGCGGCGACCGAGTGCGGCTCGACCTCCCCCACCAGCGGCCGGGTGCCGACATCCCCGGCAACGAGCAGCCCCCAATAGGCGAGGATTGCGAAGAGGAAGTTGAACAGGGGCCCGGCGGCGACGATCGCCGAGCGCTTCCAGAGCTTCTGCCGATTGAAGGCCCGATGGGCCAGCTCCGGGGGGACCGCCTCCTCGCGCTCGTCGAGCATCTTCACGTAGCCGCCGAGCGGGATCGCCGCGACCACATACTCGGTGCCGTCCCTGGGGCTCACCCGGCGCAGCAGGGGCCGCCCGAACCCGATCGAGAAGCGCAGCACCTTCACCCCCAGCCGGCGGGCGACCCAGAAGTGCCCGAGCTCGTGCACGGCGATCAGAATCGCCAGGGCAAGGATGAAGGACGCGATGGTGAAGACGAGATCGGGCATAGGCAATTACCGCATGCTGACCCGGGCCGCGGCCGTTCGACGGAGCCGGACCGCCGGTGGTGGCGGGACAGGGCGCGTCGGGGATGGACCCCGACCCACAGAGAGACCGTCACTCGCCGCGGGGATTCCCGGCCCTCGGACAGACCCGTCGCAGACGCCAGCCGCGGGACGGCGATCCGCGTGCCTCACGGCCCAGGCGCCCGCCGCTCTAGGCCCTGCTCCGCGAGGCGCCGGGCACGGGCGTCGACCTCCAGCAGGTCCTCGACCTCCAAGCCGCGCACCGGCTCCGCCGGTACGGCGTCGAGGGTACGGGCGACCACCGCGGCGATGTCATTGAAGCCGATCCGCCGGTCGAGGAAGGCCGCGACCGCCACCTCATTGGCGGCGTTCAGCGTCACCGGGGCGGTGCCCCCGGTCGCCGCCGCCTGGTAGGCCAGCCGCAAGCAGGGGAAGCGCTCGGGCGAGGCCCGCTCGAAGTCGAGCCGCGCGACCGCGAAGAGGTCGAGACCGCGCACCCCGGAGTCCATGCGCTCCGGCCAGGCCAGGGCGTGTGCGATCGGCGTGCGCATATCGGGGTTGCCGAGCTGGGCCAGCACCGAGCCATCCACGTACTGCACCAGCGAGTGGATCACGCTCTGGGGGTGAACCACCACCTCGATCCGCTCGGGGCGAGTGTCGAACAGCCAGCATGCCTCGATCAGCTCCAGCCCCTTGTTCATCATCGTGGCGGAGTCGACCGAGATCTTGCGACCCATCTCCCAGTTCGGATGGGCGCAGGCCTCCTCGGGCGTCACCTCGGCGAGCCGCTCGGGCGGGGTGCTGCGAAAGGGCCCGCCCGAGGCCGTCAACAGGATGCGCTCGACGCCGACCGCGCCGAGCCCGCGGCCGTAATCGGGCGGCAGGCACTGGAAGATCGCGTTGTGCTCGCTGTCGATGGGCAGCAGCGTTGCCCCATGAGCGCGCACGGCCTGCATCAAGATCTCGCCCGAGACCACCAGGGCCTCCTTGTTGGCCAGCAGCACCCGTTTACCCGCGCGCACCGCGGCGAGCGTTGAGGGCAGCCCCGCCGCACCGACGATGGCCGCCATCACGTAGTCCACCTGCGGGAGCGCGGCGACCAGCTCGAGCGCCCTCGCGCCCTCCAGGACCTCTGGCGCATCGTCCATCCCGACGAGCAACGCGCGCAGCTCCGCCGCCGCCGGCGAGTCGACCATCACCGCATAGTCGGGCCGGTGGCGGCGGCACTGGGCGGCGAGGCGCCGCGCGTCGCGGTTCGCCGTCAGGGCGACCACCCGGAAACGTCCCGGATGACGTGCGACGACGTCGAGCGTGCTCACCCCGATGGAGCCGGTCGCACCGAGCACCGCCACCCCGATCACAGCCGCCCCCCGAGCCAGATCAGGCCGAGCGCAAACACCGGGGCCGCCGCCGTGAGACTGTCGATGCGATCGAGGATGCCGCCGTGACCGGGGAGCAGGCGCCCCGAGTCCTTCACCGCTCGGCGGCGCTTGAGCAGGCTCTCGAAGAGATCGCCGACAATCGAGACGAGGGCCGTCACACCGCAGAGGGCGACCAGCAGCACGGCCGGAAGCAGCTGTAGCCCGAGTACCGCAGCCATGGCCGCGCCGGCCGCCGCCGCGCCGAGCAGACCGCCGAGCAGACCCGCCCAGGTCTTACCAGGGCTAAGCGCCGGGGCAAGCTTGGCGCGGCCCCAGCGGCGCCCGACGAAATAGGCGGCCGTGTCCGCCACCCAGATCAGGACCAGCAGCGCGAGCACCAGGATCGGCCCCTCGGCCGGCCCACCCGAGAGCCCGTGCAGTTGGATCAGCGCCGCCCAGGGGGCGCTGAGCACCAGGAGCCCGAGCGCAAGCAGCACCCCATCGCGACCGCGCGCGGCGCCGATCACCCGCACCCAAGGGAGCCAGATGGCCGTTGCGCACCACCAGATTGCCGCCGCCACCAGCAGGTAGAGCAGCACGGCGGGTTGGAGCCACAGCGCCACCAGCCCGGAGCTGAGGAAGATCAGGTAGATCAAGCGCCCCGCCTGGCCCTCGACCCCCGCCAGCGCTGCCCACTCCCAGGCGGCGAGGGCGACGACCGCGGCGAGACCGAGTGCGAGCCCCCCCGTCGGCAGGAAGAGCACGGCGGCCACTGCGAGCGGGGCCAGGAGGGCCGCAGTGAGCGTGCGCTGCTGCAGGGCGGTGGCGAGCACGCGGCGATCAGTCCGTCTCGGACTCGGCGCGGAGCTGCTCGCCGGTCAGCCCGAAGCGGCGCTGCCGGCGGGCAAAGTCCTCCAGCGCGAGCCGGTAGGCGTCGACGCCGAAGTCCGGCCACATCAGCGCGGTGAAATAGAGCTCGCTGTAGGCACACTGCCAGAGCAAGAAGTTGCTCAGGCGCTGCTCGCCGCCGGTGCGGATAAAGAGGTCCGGGTCCGGGAGGTCGGCAAAGGCGAGGCGCGCGGTGACGGCCGCCTCGTCGATCGCCTCCGCGGTTAGGGTCCCGGCAGCAACCTCGGTGGCAAGGCGCCGGGCCGCGGCGGCCAGATCCCAGCGCCCCCCGTAGTTGGCGGCGACCTGGAGCACCAGTCGGTCGTTGCCGTAGGTGATCTCCTCGGCCTCGGCGATGCGCTGCTGGAGCTTCTCAGGGAAGGCCGCACGGTCGCCGATGATGCGCAGCCGCACCCCGTTCTCCGCCATTCGCCGGAGCTCCGCGCGCAGCGTGCTCATGAAGAGCTCCATCAACACGCCGACCTCGCTCCGCGGCCGACGCCAGTTCTCGCTGGAAAAGGCGAACAGGGTCAGGGCGCGGATGCCGAGTCGCACGCTCTCCTCGACGACGGCGCGCACGCTGCGCACCCCGGCGCGATGGCCCGCGGTGCGCGGGAGGTTGCGCTGGCGCGCCCAACGCCCGTTGCCGTCCATGATGATGGCAACGTGCTGCGGAAGACTACTCAGGGTCCGCTCCTCTCCCGACCCCGTGGCTCGGTCAATCACCTTAGGCTCGATCGCTGGGAGCTCCCGGCCCTAGATGGACATGAGATCGGCTTCCTTCTCCTCGAGGACCTGATCGACCTCCTTGACGTACTGGTCGGTGAGCTTCTGCACGATCTCCTGACCGCGGCGCTCGTCGTCTTCCGAGATCATCTTCTCCTTGACGAGCTCCTTGAGCTCCTGGTTGGCGTCGCGGCGGATGTTTCGCACCGCCACGCGTCCCTGCTCGGCCTCGTGGCGCGCGACCTTGATGAGGTCACGCCGGCGGTCCTCGGTCAGCGGGGGCATGGGCACGCGGATCACGTTACCCGCGGTGTTGGGGTTGAGCCCCAGGTCCGATTGCATGATCGCCTTCTCGACGGCCGACACCATGCCCCGCTCCCAGGGGGTGACGGTCAGGGTGCGGGCATCCTCGGCGTTGACATTGGCGACCTGCTTGATCGGTACCTCGCTGCCATAGTAGTTGACCATGATGTGGTCGAGCAGCGCGGGATGGGCCCGACCGGTGCGGATCTTGGCCAGCTCATGCCGCAGGGCCTCCACACTCTTGCTCATCCGCTCAGCGGCGGCCTTCTTGATGTCGTCGATCATGTCATTCCCCACTCTCCACCAGGGAGCCGATGTCCTCGCCGAGGATCAGACGCATCAGCGCCCCCGGCCGGTAGATGTTCATCACCCGCATCGGGATCCGGTTGTCGCGGCAGAGCACGATCGCCGTGGCATCCATCACCTTGAGGTCTTCACGCAGGGCCTGATTGTATGTGAGGCGCGGGTAGAGCACAGCTTGCGGGTCCTTCACCGGATCGGCGGAGTAGACGCCATCCACCTTAGTCGCCTTGATCAGCAAGTCCGCCCCGATCTCGACCGCGCGCAGGCTGGCGGCCGAGTCGGTGGTGAAGAAGGGGTTGCCGGTGCCCGCCGCGAAGACCGTCACCCGCCCCTTCTCCAAGTGGCGGACCGCCCGGCGGCGGATGTAATCCTCGCACACCTGGTTGATCTTGAGCGCGGACATCACCCGGGTGGGCACGCCGAGCCGCTCCAGGGCGTCCTGCATCGCCAGCCCGTTCATCACCGTGGCGAGCATCCCCATCTGATCGCCGGTGACGCGATCCACCCCCGCCTGCGCGAGTCCCGCGCCGCGAAAGATGTTGCCCCCGCCGATCACCAGGGCGACCTGCACCCCCGCGCCGACAAGGTCGCGCACCTCGCCTGCCAGCCGACGGATCACGGTCGGGTCAATGCCGAACTCGCCCTCGCCCATCAGGGCCTCGCCGCTCAGCTTGAGCAGCACGCGGCGGTAGCGCGGGGTCGTCACTTGCGGCTCGCGGGCGAGGCAGCCAAACGCCGGATCGGCGCCATCAGTCGTCCGAGCCTCGCACCTGGGCCATGACCTCCTCGGCGAAGTTCTCGGCGCGCTTCTCGACACCCTCGCCCACCTCGACGCGGGCGAACCGGATCACGCGGGCGCCGGCCTGCTTGAGCAGCTTCTCCACCGTGGTGTCGGGGTCCTTGACGAAGGCCTGCCCCAGGAGGGTGACCTCCTCCAGATACTTGCGCACGCGCCCCTCGGTGATCTTGTCGATGATCGCCTCGGGCTTGCCGCTCGCGAGCGCCTGGGCGCGGAAGATTTCGCGCTCCTTGGCCAGGGCGTCGGCCGGTACGTCGTCCGCGCTCACGCACATCGGCTTGCTGGCGGCGATGTGCATCGCGATGTCTTTGCCGAGCGATGCGTCGCCGCCCTGCATCTCCACGACCACGCCGATGCGCACCCCGTGCCGGTAGCTGTGGAGCTGCCCATGGACGTCGTCGAAGCGCACCAGGCGGCGCACCTGGATGTTCTCGCCGATCTTCGCGATCAGGGCCTGGCGGGCCTGCTCCACGCTGGTCGCCCCCCCGGCCTCGATCGGCGCGGCCGAGAGCACCTCGACGTCGGCGGCCCCGAGCGCCAGGGCGCGCGCCGCGACCTGCTCGGCGAAGCCCGCAAAGCCGGCGTCCTTGGCGACGAAATCAGTCTCGCAGTTGACCTCAACGATCACGCCGCCCTGCGCGCCGATGGCGATCACCACGACCCCGTCGGCCGCGATACGGCCGGCCTTCTTCGCGGCCTGCGCCTGGCCCGACTTGCGCATCGCCTCGATGGCGGCCTCGATATCGCCATTGCTGTCCACCAGCGCCTTCTTGCACTCCATCATGCCGGCGCCGGTGCGCTCTCTCAGCTCTTTGACCAATGCGGCGGAAATCGCCATGACTGCTACTCCTGCTGTTCGGATGGCAGGCACGCCGACCGCCCCCGGGAGGCGGCGCACCCGATGGTGGCTCGGGCCAGCGGGCTAGTCGGCAGCGGCCTGGGCCTGGCTGGCGGCGGTCGATTGCGCCTGCAGCTCGACGAAGTCATCACCGCGCCCCGCTGCTGCGGCTGCGGCGGTACGCCCCTCGAGCACGGCATTAGCCGCACCCTCGATGTAGAGGCGCACGGCGCGGATGGCGTCGTCGTTGCCAGGGATCACGTAGTCGACCGATCCCGGGTCGTTGTTGGTGTCGACCACCCCGACCACCGGGACGCCCAGCTTGTTGGCCTCGCTCACGGCGATCTTCTCGTGCCCCACGTCGACGATGAAGAGGGCGTCGGGCAGGCCGTCCATGTTCTTGATGCCGCCGAGGCTCTGCTCGAGCTTCTCGCGCTCGCGGCTCAGACCCAGCGCCTCCTTCTTATTGAAGCGCTCAATGGTGCCGTCCTCGAACATCGCCTCGAGCTCCTTGAGGCGCTTGATCGACTGCCGGATGGTCTTGAAGTTGGTCAACATGCCGCCGAGCCAGCGGTGGTTGACGAAGGGCATGCCGCAGCGCTCGGCCTCCTCGCGGATGGCGTCGCGCGCCGCCCGCTTGGTGCCGACAAAGAGCACCTTGCCGCCATTGGCGGCGAGCGTGCCGACATAGTTCATCGCCTCTTGGAAGAGCGGCAACGTCTTCTCGAGGTTGATGATGTGGATCTTGTTGCGCTGGCCGAAGATGTAGGCCCCCATCTTGGGGTTCCAGTAGCGGGTCTGGTGCCCGAAGTGCACCCCCGCCTCCAACATCTGGCGCATGGAAACATTGCTCATGATCAGTCGTCCTCAGCTTGGGTTGGACCTCCACGCACCCCAGGTGGCAACCCGCCGAGCGGGCACCCCGCCGCCTGTGCCGATGCGTGTGTGGTGTCATAGCGCCGCGCTCGGGCGGCAGGGAATCGGCCAAAAAGAAAGCGAAAAACATGGGTTTTTCGCTCCCGCCGGGCCAGCCTGCGACACGCCCTCGCGTGCCGTCGGGATCGTTTGCCGATCCGCGGGGCGTCTTATACCATAGCCGGCTACATCCGAGCAATTCCCTCAGACTTTCCTCAGGTTAACCGCCAGCGTGGATGCCTCCGGCCGCAGCATGAGCGTACCGATCAAATCCGTCGAAGAGGCGGGGAAGATGCGTACCGCGGGCCGCCTCGCGGCGCAGGTGCTGGAGATGATCGAGGAGCACGTTCAGCCGGGCGTCACCACGGACGAGCTCGACCGGATCTGTCACGACTTCATCGTCCATGAGCAAGGGGCCGTCCCCGCCCCGCTCAACTATCGGGGGTTCCCGAAGTCCATCTGCACCTCGGTCAACCATCAGGTGTGCCATGGGATCCCGGGCAACAAACGGCTGAAGAAGGGCGACATCGTCAACGTCGACGTGACGGTGATCAAGGATGGCTACCACGGCGACACGAGCAAGATGTTCCTCGTCGACGAGGTCTCCATCCTTGCGCGGCGACTGGTGCGCGTGACGCGGGAGGCCATGCTCAAGGGCATTGAGCGGGTTCGCCCCGGCGCCACCCTGGGCGACATCGGTCACGCGATCCAGAGCTACGTCGAGGCTCAGGGCTATTCGGTCGTTCAGGAGTACTGCGGACACGGGATCGGCCGCGAGTTCCACGAGGAGCCCCAGGTCCTGCACTACGGACGTCCGGGGGAGGGCCTGGTCCTGCAGGAGGGGATGTGCTTCACCATCGAGCCGATGGTGAATGCCGGCAAGCGCTTCATCAAGCTCCTGCCCGACGGCTGGACCGTTGTCACCAAGGACCGCAGCCTCTCCGCCCAGTGGGAGCACAGCATCCTGGTCACCGCCGACGGCTGCGAGATCCTCACCCTGCGGGAGGAGGAGCGCAACGGGTCGCTGACATGACCCAGCCCGTCGAGGTGCCGTCGCTCGCAAGCCTCGACCGGCCAATGACCGCGCCCGAGGCCATCCGACCCGAGCAGCCGCTCGGCGCCTTCCGCGCCGCCCTGCGCGAGGGCACCCAGCACCTCTTTGCCCAGTTCGACCGGGGCGCACCGGTGAGCGAGCTGGTGGTTGGGCGCAGCCGTCTGGTCGACGGCCTGGTGCGTGCTGCCTGGCGCCGGCATCTGCCGGACGACAGCGGTTGCGCGCTGGTCGCCGTGGGCGGATACGGGCGGGGCGAGCTGCACCCGAGCTCCGATGTCGACATCCTTGTCTTACTGGCGCCGGGCGAGGACGGGCAGGGCAAGCTCACCGCGGTCGAAGCACTGATCGGCTTCCTCTGGGACATCGGCCTGGAGGTTGGCAACAGCGTGCGCACGGTCGCACAGTGTGTCGAAGAGGCACGCGCCGACGTCACGGTGATGACGAACCTCATCGAGTCGCGCCTACTGGCCGGCGAGCCGCGGCTCTTCGAGGAGATGAGGGAGGCCACCGGCCCGGACCGCATCTGGTCGAGCGAGGCATTCTTCGCCGCCAAGATCGAGGAGCAGCGCGCCCGCTGGCGGAAATACGGCGACACCGCCTACAACCTCGAGCCCAACATCAAAGAGAACCCTGGTGGGCTGCGCGATATCCAGATGATCGGCTGGGTGGCCAAGCGCCACTTCGCCGCCGAGACCCTGCACGACCTGGTCGGGCACGGGTTCCTCACCGAGGGCGAGCATCTCACCCTGATCGAGGGTCAGGCCCTGCTCTGGCGCATCCGTTTCCTGCTCCACCGCATCACCGGCCGGCACGAGGACCGGTTGCTGTTCGACTACCAGCGCGCCCTCGCGCGCGAGCTCGGCTTTACCGACGGGGCGAACAATCTCGCCGTCGAGCAGCTCATGCAGCAGTACTACCGCACCGTGATCGAGCTCAACCGCTTGAACGAGATGCTGCTGCAGCTCTTCCAGGAGGCGATCCTCCTGCACGATCACCTGCGCCCGCGGGTCCCGATCAACAAGCGCTTCCAGGCCCGCAGCGGCTTTCTCGAGGTCGCCTACGCCGAGGTCTTCCGGCGCAATCCGACCGCCCTGCTCGAGGTCTTTCACATCCTGCAGACCCACCCCGAGCTACACGGGGTGCGGGCGAGCACCATCCGCTTGATCCGCGAGCACCGCCATCTGATCGACGACAAGGTCCGCGGTGACCTGCGCGCCCGCAGCCTGTTCATGGAGATCCTGCGCCACCCCACCGGCGTGACCCGCGCGCTGCGACGCATGAACCGATACGGCGTGCTCGCTGCCTACATCCCGGCCTTCGCCAACATCGTGGGGCGAATGCAGTACGACCTCTTCCACGTCTACACGGTCGACGAGCACACCCTGCGCCTGCTGCGCAACCTGCGCCGCTTCTCGGTTCCCGAGTTCGCCGAGGAGTATCCGCTGGCGACCGCCATCGCCCATACGATTCCGAAGATCGAGCTCCTCTATCTCGCCGGCCTGTTCCACGACATCGCCAAGGGCCGCGGGGGCGACCACTCCCTGATCGGCGCCCGCGACGCCTGGGATTTCTGCCTGCTGCACGGGCTGTCGGAGTACGACGCCCGCCTGGTCGCCTGGCTGGTCGAGAAGCACCTGCTGATGTCGATGACCGCCCAGCGCAAGGACACCAGCGACCCCGAGGTCATTCAAGAGTTCGCCGCACAAGTCGGCGAGACCACCCGCCTCGACTACCTCTATCTGCTCACCCTCGCCGATGCCCGCGCCACCAACCCACAGCGCTGGAACTCCTGGAAGGAGACCCTGCTGCGTGAGCTCTACCACGCCACCCGCCGCACGCTCCTGCGCGGGCTGGAGAACCCCGAGGCCCAGGAGGAGCTGATCCAGCAGAAGCGCTCGGAAGCGGTCCGCCAGCTCGGCCGCTATGGTGTCGGCGAAGCCGATTGCGACGCACTCTGGCGCAAGCTCACGCCCGACTACTTCCTCAACAACGCGCCCGACGCCATCGCCTGGCAGACGCGGCAGGTGCTCACCACGCCGACCGACGCCTTGCCGCGGATCGCGATCCGGCCGGTCACCTCCCGCGGGGGCAGCGAGCTCTTCGCCTATACCCGCGATCAGGCCAATCTCTTCGCCCGCACCACTGCGGTGCTCGACCGGTTGGGCCTGAGCGTGATGGACGCCCGCATCCTGACCACCGCCGACGGCATGGTGCTCAGCACCTACCACGTGCTCGAGCTGGAGGGCTCGCCGATCGGCGACGAGCAACGCCAGGAGGAGATCCGCGCCACCCTCGAGCAGGCGCTGAGCGAGACCGGCAGCCCCGATTTCAAGGTCGCTCGCCGCCTGCCCCGCCGCCACCGCCACTTCCCGACCGAGACCGAGGTCAGCTTCGCCGCCGATGAGCGCAATCAGCGCACCCTGATGCGCCTGGTCACGCTCGACCGGCCCGGCCTGTTGGCCGATGTCGGGGCGGTCTTCGACGCCTGCGGCATCCGTCTGCAGAACGCCAAGATCGCGACCGTAGGGGCCGCCGCGGATGACGTCTTTTTCATCACCGGCGGACCCGAGACCCCCGCGATCGACTCGGGCACCTTGGCCAGCCTGCGCCGCGAGATCCACCAGCGGCTCGACGGCAGCCCAGCACCCTGAGCGCGCCGCGCCTGCCCCGGTCTCGGCGGGTGCACCTCAAAACGCCGAAGAATTGACCCAGCGCAGCGCAAGTGAGACAAAATTTCGGTAGATACTGATTTAGTGAACTGCGCCTCCGGGGGGCGCGCCCTTGTTGCCGCATACCCGTCGCGATGATCTGTCGACTCCCACTCCTGGTCGTTGCCCTGGGCGTTGGGGTTAGCCTGCCACCGCCGGTCGGTACCCACGAGTCTATGTCCCCGGCCGGGCCACCGCTCCTGCAGTCACCCCCACCCATGGCGGGCGAGCCCGAGCGGCTCGATCACTGGCTCGAGGAGGTGCGCGCCCAACGCCAGGCATGGGAGGAGCGCCGCCGTGCCCAGAAGGAGGCGATGGAGGCCCGTCGGCGCTGGATCGATCCCCGGGGGGCCGCCCAGCAGGAAGCCAGGGAGCAGGAGCTCAACCGCCGCCGCGAGGAATTCCGCGATCGTATCGAGCGCAGCCGTGAGGCCTTCCTGCAGCAGCCGCCTTGGGGCACGCCTGGGCCCCAGCGTCCCGACGGCTCCGAGACCGGGGCCAGAGACACCGATGGCACCGCTGAGACCCCACCGCCGGGGATCGAGCCCTACCCGCCGCTGCCGGGCTGGGACAACCGCTGGTACTACCGCGGCTACTGATCCCTCACCTGCTCGACCAGCTCCAAGGCGTTGGCGTCCGGATCACGACAGAACAGCGCGCGCCGCCCCGAGCGGCTGAGCGTGTAGCCGACCCCCGCCGCATCGAGCCGCGCCATCAGGCGATCGAGCTCGTCGACACTGAGCGCGAGATGGCGGTCGCGACCGCCGTGAGCCGGGCGCCCTTCGACCGGGTCGGGGTTGGGCAGCTCGAGCAAGTGGATCTGCTGGCCCCCGACGCGCAGCCAGGCCCCCGGATACCCGAGATCGGGGCGCGCCGGGTCCGTCACGAGCCCGAGCAGGTCGCGGTAAAATGCGAGCGCCCGCGCGGTGTCGGCAACGATCAGGCTGACATGGTGGATGGCGGCAACCCCGCCCATGGCTACCTCCGGTGTCCGGCCGCTTGGGTGGGCGCCGGCCCGTCCAAGCGCAATGCTATACTTTTGCGCTTTCCGTGCCGACCCGAGCCCAGCCGCTGCCCATGAACCCGGATCTGGACCGCCTCCAGCCCTACCCCTTCGAGCGGCTGGCCGAGCTCAAGGCCGGGGCGAGGCCACCGGCGGGCCTTGCGCACATCGCGCTCTCCATCGGCGAGCCCAAGCACCCGACGCCGGCCCTCGTCCTGGAGGCGCTCGGCGCCCACCGAGGTGAGGCGGCAGTCTACCCGACCACCCGCGGCCTGCCGGCGCTGCGCGCCGTGATCGCCGACTGGCTGACCGAGCGCTATCGGCTCCCCAGGGGCAGCATCGACCCCGCCCACCAGGTCCTCCCGGTGAACGGCACGCGCGAGGCCTTGTTCGCCTTCGCGCAGGCGGTGGTCGACCGCGGCCGGGACCCGCTGGTGCTCATGCCCAACCCCTTCTACCAGATCTACGAAGGCGCCGCACTGCTCGCCGGGGCCGAGCCCAGGTATCTCCCCTGCACCGCCGAGAATGGCTTCCTCCCCGACGTCGACGCGGTCGACGATGCCACCTGGCGGCGCTGCCAGCTCCTCTATCTCTGCTCGCCCGGCAACCCGACCGGCGCGGTCCTCGACATCCCGGTCCTGCAGCGGGTCATTGCGTTGGCCGACGAGCATGACTTCGTGATTGCCGCCGACGAGTGCTACGCCGAGCTCTACTTCGACGAGTCCGCCCCGCCGCCGGGGCTGCTCCAGGCCGCGGCGGCCATGGGCCGCAGCGACTACCGTCGCTGCGTCGTGTTTCACAGCCTCTCGAAGCGCTCCAACGCCCCCGGGCTGCGCTCGGGGTTCGTCGCCGGGGACGCCGAGGTGATCGGCGCCTTCCTGCGCTACCGCACCTACCACGGCTGCGCCATGCCGCCCCACCACCAGCACGCGAGCATCGCGGCCTGGGGCGACGAGGACCATGTGCGCGCCAACCGCGCCCAGTACCGCGCGAAGCTCGACGCCGTGCTGGAGATCCTCGCACCGGTGCTGGCAGTCGATCGCCCCCGGGCCGGGTTCTACCTCTGGCCGGAGACACCGATCGCCGACACCGACTTCGCCCGTGCCCTCTTCGCGGCGGAGCACGTCACCGTGCTGCCCGGCCGCTTCCTCTCACGCGAGGTCGGCGGGCTGGACCCGGGCGCCGGGCGGGTGCGTATGGCGCTCGTCCCCCCCTTGGAGTCGTGCACCGAGGCGGCGCGGCGTATCCGGCGCTTCGTCGAGTCCCTCTGACCAACCACACCCCTATCCCAACCCCTGGAGCCCAACATGAGCGATTACCACAGCATCATCGATGAGGCCTTCGAGCGCCGCGCCGAGATCACCCCGCGCAGCGTCGAGACCCATGTGCGCGATGCCGTCGCCGAGACCATCGAGCGGCTCGACCGCGGGGAGCTGCGCGTCGCCGAGAAGCGCGACGGGACCTGGGTGGTGAACGACTGGGTCAAGAAGGCCGTCCTGCTGTCATTCCGCATCGAGGACAACGCCTTCATCAAGGGCGGATTTACCAACTACTACGACAAGGTCCCCGCCAAGTATCAGGACTACAACTCGCGCGACTTCCGCGACGCCGGGGTACGCGTGGTGCCGCCCGCCGCCGCCCGCCGCGGGGCCTACATCGCCCCGAGCTGCGTGCTCATGCCCTCCTACATCAACATCGGCGCGTACGTCGACTCCGGCACCATGGTCGATACCTGGGCCACGGTCGGCTCCTGCGCCCAAATCGGCAAGAACGTCCACCTCTCGGGCGGGGTCGGCATCGGCGGCGTGCTGGAGCCGGTCCAGGCCGCGCCGACCATCATCGAGGACAACTGCTTCATCGGCGCCCGCTCGGAGATCGTCGAGGGCGTGATCGTCGGCGAGGGCGCGGTGATCTCGATGGGCGTCTACATCGGCCAGAGCACCAAGATCTACAACCGCGAGACCGGCGAGGTCGTCTACGGCCGCGTCCCGCCCGGCGCGGTGGTGGTGCCCGGCAACCTGCCCTCCAAGGACGGCCGCTACAGCCTCTACTGCGCGGTGATCATCAAGCAGGTCGACGAGCGCACCCGCAGCAAGGTGGGGATCAATGAGCTGTTGAGGGACATTTGAGGATTGCGGATCTCGGGAAGCGGTTAGCGGATAGGGTGTGGGTCGGATGGTCATCGTCTACGGCATCGCCAACTGCGACACGATGAAGAAGGCCCGGCGCTGGCTCGATGAGCACGGGGTCGCCTGCGCCTTCCACGACTACAAGAAGCAGGGGCTCGACGAGGCGCTGCTCCGCGCCTGGGTCGACGAGCTGGGCTGGGAGGCATTGCTGAACCGCAAGGGCACAACCTGGCGCAAGCTGCCGCCCAAGGTGCGTGAGGCGATGGACGAGGAGGCCGCCATCCGCCTCATGCTGGCCTCGCCGTCGATCATCCGCCGGCCACTGATCGACACCGGCAGCCGGCGCCACCTCGGGTTCTCGCCCGAGCAGTACCAGGGGCTCTTTGGCTGATGTCCGCCACCCTCGAACTCGCCTGCGACCTGATCCGCCGCCGCTCGGTGACACCGGACGACGCCGGCTGCCAGGCCTTGATCGGGGAGCGGCTGGCCGCCCTGGGCTTCGTCATCGAGCCCATGCCCTTCGGTGAGGTGACCAACCTCTGGGCCCGGCGCGGGGTTGAGCGCCCGCTTTTGTGCTTCGCCGGTCACACCGACGTGGTCCCGCCTGGCCCCGTCGATCGCTGGACCTCCGACCCCTTCGAGCCGCAGATCCGCAACGGCCTGCTCTACGGCCGCGGGGCGAGCGATATGAAAGGATCGCTCGCGGCCATGGTCACCGCGACCGAGGCCTTCGTCGCCGCCCGTCCGGACCATCCCGGATCGATCGCCTTCCTGCTCACCAGTGACGAGGAGGGCCCGGCACGGGACGGGACGCTCCAGGTGATCGAGACCCTGGAGGCGCGCGGCGAGAAGATCGACTGGTGTCTGGTCGGCGAGCCCTCCAGCGAGACCCAGCTCGGGGACACCGTCAAGAACGGCCGGCGCGGGAGCCTCAACGGCTGGCTCACCGTGCGCGGCAAGCAGGGCCATGTCGCCTATCCCCAGCGCGCCAAGAACCCGCTGCACGCCTTCGCCCCGGCGCTCGCCGAGCTGGTCGCCGAGGAGTGGGACCAGGGCAACGCCTTCTTCCCGCCGACCAGCTTCCAGGTCGCCAACCTGAACGTCGGCACCGGCGCCGAGAACATCATCCCGGGCGAGCTCAAGGCCCAGTTCAACCTGCGCTTCTCGACCGAGCTCGACGAGGCCGGCATCCGCCGGCGGGTCGAGTCCATCCTCGACCGTTGGGACCTCGAGTACCGGCTCGACTGGTGTCTCTCGGGCAACCCCTTCCTCACCCCGGCCGGGGCGCTGGTCGACGCCGCCCGCGCGGCGATCCGCGAGGTCATGGGGATCGAGACCCAGCTCTCCACCAGCGGCGGGACCTCCGACGGGCGCTTCATCGCCCCCACCGGGGCCCAGGTCCTCGAGCTCGGCCCGCTCAACGCCACCATCCACCAGATCGACGAGTGCGTCGGGATCGAGGAGCTCGACCAGCTCGCCCGCATCTACCAGGGCATCCTGGGGCGACTCCTCCAGCCCCAGGGCTGAGGTCCACCAATCCCGCCGGGACCGGCACCCAACCGGCGGCTGGAAAAACCCGGGTACCGGGTCCTCCACCGGTGCCGTATAGTGCTTCGTCGCATCGCACCCGTCTCACCGGAGCCGCCATATGTTCCTCGACTACTTCGCCCTGGGCGTGCTGATCTTCGTTGCGATCACCATCTTTTACGGGATCATCGCCATCCATGACATCCCCTACGAGATCGCCAAGCACCGCAATCACCCGCAGCAGGACGCGATCCACGTCGCGGGCTGGGTCAGCCTGCTTACCCTGCACGTCATCTGGCCGTTCCTGTGGATCTGGGCCACCCTCTACCGCGAGGACCGCGGCTGGGGCTTTCAGGCGACCGATGCGACCAAGTCCGATGCGCTCGGCCAGCTCAAGGCGGAGCTCGCCGGCGTAAACCAGCGCCTAGCCGCGCTCGAGCACCAAGCCAAGGACTGAGGGACCAGCCGTGGACTTCTTGCTCATCCTGACTTACGCGGCGCTCTGCGTCTTCGCCTTCAAGGTCTTTCGCATTCCGATCAACAAGTGGACGGTGCCCACCGCGGTCCTCGGCGGCGTCGTCCTGATCGGCGCGCTGCTGCTGATCATGAACTACAACCACCCCTTCTCCGAGTCGGTGCGCCAGTACTTCGTGACGACGCCCATGCTCCCCGAGGTTCGCGGGCGGGTAGTCGAGGTGCCGATTCAGCCAAACATCCCACTCAAGAAAGGGGATGTCCTGTTCCGGATCGATCCCAAGCCCTTCGAGGACAAGCTCCGCGGTCTGGAGGGCGAGATGCTCGCCGCACGCAAGGACCTGGAGCGTGCCGAAGAGCTCTATGCCAAGCAGGTCGGCAGTGAGCGCGCCCGTGATGAGGCCCGCGCCAAGGTCGATGACCTTCAGGCGAAGCTCGACGACGCCCGCTTCGACTTGGAGCAGACGGTGGTCACCGCCCCGAGCGACGGCTTTGTCGTCCAGCTCGCCTTACGGCCAGGCATGATGGGCCTCCCCCTCGCGTTCAGCCCATCCCTGATCTTCGCCCACCAGGAGGATCGGACCTTCTTCGGCTGGTTCCGGCAGAACAGCCTGTTGCGACTCGAGCCGGGCAGCGAGGCGGAGGTCACGCTGGACAGTATCCCGGGGGTGATCTTCAAGGGTGAGGTCCGGGAGGTCTTGCCCGTCATCGGCGAAGGCCAGATCCGCCCGGGCGCCGATCTCTTCCGCTTCGATCAGCAGCGCAGCCCCGGACGCATCCCGGTGGCCATCAAGATCACCGACCCCGCGATCGAACAGTATGAGCTCCCCATGGGCGTCTTCGGCCAGGCGGCGATCTACAGTGAGCACTTCCACCACATTGGCGTGCTGCGCCGCGTGCTGCTGCGCATGGCGGCGTGGATGAACTATGTCTTCCCGCTGCATTGACCGCGGCATGGATATCCGTCACAAGGGCAATATCGCGTCCCGCCGGATCCGGTTGGAGCGCAGCCGTTGACCGCGTTGCTTCTGGCCTTCACGCTCATGGCGGGGGCCGTAACCATCCACCTGCTCGGCGGCATCCTGGTGGTGATGTACCTCAGCCGTCAGATCGTCACCGACTCGCCTCGCCCCATCCTGCAGGCGCTGCGGATCCTGATCTCGCTCTTCGCCGTCCTGCTCCTGCTGCACCTGATGCAGGTCGCCGTCTGGGCCCTGCTCTACTGGTGGCGGATCGGCTGGGACTTCAACACCGCCTTCTACTTCTCGACCACCACCTACGCCACCATCGGCTACGGCGACGTGGTGCCGCCGCCCGAGTGGCGGCTAGTGGCCGTCACGCAAGGGCTCACGGGGGTGCTCATGCTCGGCTGGTCAAGCGCCCTGGTCTTCGCCGAGGTCATGCGGTTGTTCCAGGCATCGAATTGGGGTGCCCCCCGGTCGAGGGAGTGACCCGACTAGGAAGACGCCGCAGGCGGGGCGTACCATCGATCGCGCGGCACGACCTTGGGGTCGGGCGGGTCGCGCTCATAGGCCGGGGTCATGATCTGCACCCCGTACTCGTTGAAGACGTCGAGGATGCTCTGGTGCAGGTGGTGGTATAGCCGCGCCATGGCCTGAGCGTTGTCACAATAGGCGTTGATCTCGTAGGTGATGCAGAAGTCGCCAAGCGCGGTCTGCAGCACGAAGGGCGACGGGTCCTTGAGCAGCCCGGGCGTACGCCCGGCGGCGAGCAGCAGCATGGCCTCGACCTGCCGCCAGGGGGTCTCGTAGCCGATCCCGACCGTGGTGTGCAGAATCAGCCCCTGCTCCCGGGCACGGGTCGAGTAGTTCACCACGCTGCCGTTCAGGATCAGGGAGTTGGGGATCACCAGCTCCTCGTTTTTGACCGACTTGAGGCGGGTGACCATCAGCCCGGCCTCGACCACATCGCCGGAGAGATCCCCGACCTGGATGCGGTCGCCGATCCGGAAGGTCCGTCGGTAGGTCATGCTGTAGCCCGCGATCAGGTTGGCGATGATGGACGAGGACCCCAGCGAGAAGATCACGCGAAGGAAGAGCGAGATCCCTTTGAACGCGGCCGAGTCCGACCCCGGGATGTACGGATAGGCCACCACGATGGCGAACGCGACCACCAGCAAGCGAGCCACCCGGTAGGTCGGCCAGGCCCATTCCGGGTCGAAGCCCGCGAGCTTGACGGTCCCGCGGTCGATCCCGCTAAAGCCAAGGCGAAGCGTGCGCAGGGTGAAGCGGGTGAGGAAGAACAGCAGCAGCAAGAACACCAGGTTCGGCAACGCCCCCGCGATGCCGAGCCCGATGGTACGCAGGGGGTCGAGGATCAGCGCGAGGACGCGCTCCGCGAGCGGACGGGTCCAGGGATAGAGGTAGAGCACGTACTGGGCCCAGATCACCGCTAGCGCGACCACCGAGCCGATCTGCAGCACCCGCAGCGCACTGCGCAACCCCGATGCGACCTGCTCGACCTGGATGACCTTCTGCGAGCGCGCCTCCAGCTCCTCGATGCGGGCCTGCAGGCGCCTCTCGATCAGGGCGTAGAGTCCGCGAAATCCCCGCAACAGGGCGAAGAGCACCAGGGCCGCTGCGAGTGTCGCCCCCAGGGCATAAGCGGTCGCGGCAAGGAGCGCCCCCGGGGTGCGCTCGTGCCGATAGGCCTCGACCGCCTCGACGATCTTCTGGCGGATCGCCTCGCCCAAGACCGCGCGGGGGATGCCTTCGAGCTCCGCGTCGGCGTCGTAGAGCGACAGGAGGCGAAGCTCGCCGGCGCGGATGTCGTGGCGGTCCTCCCCCACGATTACCTGAATCGCATCGATCGGCATGGACCGATCGGCCGCGAGCGCCTTGAGCCGCGCGCCGATGTCCTGCGCGCGACGCTCGGCCGGGTAGGCGCTCACCCCGCGCAGCTCGCTGATCACCCGCCCGTCAAGGCTCACCGGAGCGCGCGCCACCGAGGCCAGCTCCTCGGGCTCGGCGGCGAGGACCGCACCCGGCCCGGCGAGGAGCACGAGCCCGAGCAGCGGCCAGAGGCACCAGTGGCCGGCACGCCGGTGAGGCTCGTGCTGCCCGCGGCAGCTTGCTGCAAGGGACGCGAAGTCGTGGCGCAACGTGGAGGGCATTTCGGCCTCGGACTCTATCGGTTGTCGGCGAGCAGCAGGACGAGGGAGCGGGCCTCGGCCAGGTAGCGAAGGTCGTCAACCACCTCGGCCTCGTCCGGCTCGGCAATGTCGTGCGGTGAGGGCCGGGCGGTATCGATCAGGCGGCACCAGCCCGCCGCGCGTCCGCTGGGCGGCTCCGGGAGCTCGAAGGCGAGCGGCTCCCAATAAGCGTTGACGATCAGATGAAATAGCCAGCGGCCGCTCAGGCTCCGGAGCGTGCACGCCAGGCTGTGGGAGTCCTCTCCCCAGTCCGGCTGGCCCAGGCGCACCCCGTGCCACTGGATCTTGGCCTGATGGAGCAGCTCATTGAGGCTGAGGCCGTGCTCACCGGCGGCGAGCTCCCGACCCAGGCGCAGGGCGATGAGCTTACGCAGGAAGCGGTGCAGCTCCCGGTTGCGATCGAGGAGGGTCCAATCTAGCCAGCCGAGCTCGTTGTCCTGGCAATAGGCGTTGTTGTTGCCGAGCTGGGTGCGCCGCAGCTCATCACCCATGAGGATCATCGGGGTACCAAAGGCGAGCAGGTTCAAGGCGTGGAAGTTCTTGATCTGGCGAAGGCGCAGCGACTCGATCTCGGGGTCGTCGCTCGGGCCCTCGACGCCGCCGTTCCAGCTTCGGTTGTCGTCGGCGCCGTCGCGGTTGTCCTCGCCGTTGGCCTCGTTGTGCTTGCCGTCGTAGGAGACCAGGTCGTTCAGCGTGAAGCCGTCGTGGCAGGTGACGAAGTTGATGCTCTGCTCGGGCTCGCGCTCCTCGTGCCCGTAGATATCCGGGCTCGCCAGCATGCGCGAGGCCAGGGCCGATACCGTTCCTCTGTCCCCTCTGACGAAGCTGCGCAAGTCGTCGCGGAAGCGCCCGTTCCACTCCTTCCAGAAGTCCCCGACGAAGCTGCCGACCTGGTAGAGCCCAGCGGCGTCCCAGGCCTCGGCGATCAGCTTGGTCCCCGCGAGCACGGGGTCGGTCTCGATGTCGAACAGGACCGGCGGGTTGGCGAGCGGACGCCCGCTCTCGTCACGGCTGAGGATCGAGGCGAGGTCGAAGCGAAAGCCGTCGACGTGCATCTCCTTCACCCAGTAGCGCAGGCTGTCGAGGATCAGCCGGCGCACCACCGGGTGGTTACCGTTGAGCGTGTTGCCGGTGCCGGTGTAGTTGGCGTAGCGGGCGCGGTCGGGCTCCAGGATGTAGTAGGCGTCGTTCTGCAGACCGCGGAAGCTGAGCGTCGGCCCGCGCTCATCGCCCTCGGCAGTGTGGTTGTAGACAACATCGAGGATCACCTCGATCCCGGCCCGGTGCAGGGCCTTGACCAGGTCGCGAAGCTCGTCGAGGGCCGACAGCGGCTCGAGCTTGGAGCCGTAGGCCGGGTGCGGCGCGAAGAAGGACACCGGCGCATAGCCCCAGTAATTCACGCGACCGGGAGGCGCGTCCAAGGGGTCGAAGTGGAAGATCGGCAGCAGCTCGACCGCGGTGACGCCAAGGTCTTTGAGGTAAGGGATCTTGTCGATCAGCCCGGTGTAGGTGCCGCGGCGCCCGTCCGCCAGGCCGGAGCTCGGGTGGCGGGTGAAGCCCTTGAGATGCATCTCGTAGATCACCGTCTGCGAGAAGGGCCGCTGGAGCGGCTCGTCGCCCTCCCAGTCGTAGGCACTCAGATCCGCGACGACGCTCTTCATCGCGACCGCGGTGTTGTCTTCGGGGCTCGCGGCGGCCTCCCGATCGTAGTCCGACGGTACCGCCACGCAGCGGCCATAAGGGTCGAGTAGGACCTTGCTGGGGTCGAAGCGCAAGCCACGGGCCGGCTCGAATGGCCCCTGGGCGCGGTAGGCGTAGAGCTGGCCCGCCCTGAGTCCCGGCACGAAGACGTGCCAGTAGTGATAGGTCCGGTTGCGGCGCGGATCGAGCGGGATCGTCCGCGACGGCTGCCGGTCCCCTACCCCATCGAAGAGCAGGAGCTCGATCCCGGTCGCGTCCTCGGAGTACACCGAGAAGCCCACGCCGCCGTCGCGGACCGTCGCGCCGAGCGGGTGGCTGCGGCCTGCTTGAGTCGCCTCGCCCATGGACTAGCTCTCCGGTGGTGGCCCGTTTCCGCCGCTGGTGGGCGGCGCCTGGGCTCAGGGCCCGGTCTGCTGCGCGAGCTGCCAGCGCCCCTGGTGCTCGCGCAACAGCGCGATCACCTCGTCGCCCGAGGCCACGCAGGTGGGGATGCGCATGTCCTCGGGGTTGGCGAGCTCGAAGCCCGGCCGCAGCATGGTTCGGCCGGCCCAGTCGACCAGCTCCGACCACATCTCGCCGACGAAGACCAGGGGGGTGTCGTGTAGGTGGCGCACCTGCAGGAGCTGCCAGACCATCATCGCCTCGAGCACGGTGCCGATCCCGCCGGGGACGACCACATAGGCGTCGGACATCAGCACGAACTGGTGCAGCCGGGTAAAGAAGGTGCGGTGCTCGAAGGCCTCCTGCACGAAGGGGTTGACGTCCTGCTCGAAGGGCAGCTCGACGCGCACCCCCACACTCTGCACCCGCTCCCCGGCGGTGCGCTCGCTCGCCCCCTCGTTAGCGGCCTGCATCAGCCCCGGCCCCCCGCCGGTCACGATGTCGCACCCCATCGCGGCCAACTCGCCCGCGACCCGTTTGACCTCCTCGTAGACCCAGGTCCCCGGCTTGATCCGGGCCGAGCCGAAGATCGTGACCCGGTAGCGCTCCCGCCGCGACGGCCTCAGGCGGGTGAGGTTGTTCACCAGGTCCCAGAGCCCGAATACGGTGTCGACCAGGATGCGCTTGACGCCCTCCTCGTCCGCGAGGCTGACGGTGGTGGGGGCGTTGGTCGGCGACTGGGGGTTGGTCACGGCGTGGGCTCCTTGCGACTCGGCGCACAGGTCAGGCGGGCGGCATCCACCGGCTCGGGGCAGGCCCCCGGATGCTCGGCCGCACTACTCTCGTCCCGGGGCATCCGGCGGTCAAGGGCCGCAACCGCGCTCAAACCGGGAGCGGCACAGGTAAATTTACGCGTCTGGCCCCTGGCTGCCCTACCCCTTAGGCTCGCGCCGTGACAAGGGCCGCGGGGCATCGTCCGGCATCCGCCCGCCCGAGCGGGCGATGAGCGGTTGTGCCATGATTTTGGGGTCCGCCCATTTGCCTGGGGAGGGCTCAACCATGGCGAGCACGACCGAGCGCGAGAAGGACCGCGTCAAGGAGATCGCCAAGATCCTGCACGGCGCCTGCCGCCCGCTGCGCATCCTCGGCGCGATCGGCTGGGAGCCCGAGGTCAAGGAGGCCTTTTTCGCGAGCGGGGCCAAGGAGCTGCCCCAGGTCAGCTATCCCGCGTTCGACCCCACGCCGACCATCGAGGCGGTGCGCGAGGCCCGCCGCCAGATCGTACCGGTGACCACCATCGACCTCTGGCTCGATCGGCAGGCCCAGGCCATCGAGCTCGGCGCGCGGATGCTCGCCGCGGTCGGCACCCCGGCCTTTTTCGAGTACGGCCGCCAGCTCTACGGCGAGCCCAAGGCCTCGCTGCGATATAGCCAGATCACGCCGCTGGAGCTCGCGGAGACGGTGCTCGCGACCATCGGCGAGCTCGCGCAGCTCGATCTGCCGATCGCGACGCCGGCCTACCACTCGGCCGAGACCGTCGCCGAGCAGCTCAAGCTGGCCGCCGCGGCCCACTTCGGCGAGCAGGCCCCGGCGATCGAGCTGGTCGACCGGCTCTCGGCCAACGCGCTGGCGACCGCCAAGGCGATCCGCATCCGCCGCTCGGCGCGCTTCACCGACCGCGACTTCACCCAGCTCCTGCACCATGAGGCCTACATCCACGTCGCCACCTCGCTCAACGGCAAGGCCCAGACCGACCTGCCGATCCTCGCGGCCGGGCACCCGGGCACCACCCGCACCCAGGAGGGGCTCGCGGTCTTCGCCGAGCTCATCAGCGGGGCGATCGAGCTCGACCGGCTGCGGCGCCTGGCCGACCGGGTGCTGGCGATCCAGATGGCGATCGATGGCGCCGACTTCCGCGACGTATACGCCTATTTCCTGGAGCGCACCGGCGACCCCGATCAGTCCTTCGAGAGTGCCCGCCGGGTCTTCCGGGGCGGGGTGATCACCGGCGGCGCACCCTTCGCCAAGGACCTCGTCTACCTGATGGGTCTGCTGCAGGTGAACTACTTCATCCGCGCGAGCTTCGCGGCCGGGCGCGCCGACTGTCTCGCCCTCCTCTTCTGCGGCAAGCTCGATCTGTTCGACATCCCGGCGCTGTGCGAGCTCTACGACCTCGGGCTCTGCCGCGCCCCGCGCTTCCTGCCGCCCTGGATCAGCGACCCGCGCTACCTCCTCGCGGTGCTCACCTTCGCCGTCTTCACCAGCCGGGTCAGCCTGGCCCCGCTGGTCGATGTGGCCACCAAGCTCCTCGATAGCGCCCCCATCGTCCGCATGCACGCGGCACAGCCTGAGTGAGGTGATACTCGGGGCCATGGTTACCGCGCGGACCAGCCGCTGGAGCGCGCGGCCCGCGACCCGCTGGGCCGCCCTCGCGGCCATTCCCCTGCTCACCTGGGGGCCTGTTGCGCCGGCGCAGGACATCGAGCCGCGGCTCTACTCGAACGCCCCGGTTGGGGTGAATTTCCTGATCGCCGGCTATGCGTATACGGAGGGCGCCCTCGCCTTCGACGGCTCGCTGCCGATCAGCGATGCGCAACTGCGCACCTCGAGCGGGCTCCTCGGCTACGCGCGCGTGCTCGACCTCTGGGGCAAGTCCGGGAAGCTCGACCTCATCCTGCCCTATAGCTGGCTCTCCGGCTCGGCGCAGTTCTCCGGCGACGAGCTGACGAGGAAGGTGAACGGCTACGGGGACCCGCGGCTGCGGCTGTCGGTCAATCTCTACGGGGCGCCGGCGCTGACCCTCGACGAGTTCAAGCGTTACGAGCAAGACCTGATCATCGGGGCCAGCCTTCAGATCTCCGCGCCCTGGGGTCAGTACGACAACACCCGGGTGGTCAACCTCGGCACCAACCGCTGGTCGTTCAAGCCCGAGATCGGGTTCTCCAAGGCCCTGGGGCCTTGGACCGTCGAGCTGGCGGCGGCGGTCACCCTCTACACGGACAACGATGACTTCCTCGAAGGCGGCACCCGCTCGCAGGACCCGATCTACTCGACCCAGGCCCACCTGGTCTATGGCTTCCGCTCCGGCATCTGGGGCTCGCTCGACGCCACCTATTTCACCGGCGGGAGCACGACGATCAACGGCGAGGAGAAGGACGACCGCCAGGACAACTGGCGGGTCGGCGCGACCCTCGCGCTGCCTGTCGACACCCACAACTCGGTCAAGCTCTACGCGAGCTCGGGCGTGGCCGCGCGCACCGGCAACAACTTCGACCTGATCGGCATCGCCTGGCAGGTTCGCTGGGGCGGAGGGCTCTGAGCCGGGCTGCTGGGCCGTCGGTCCGCCCGTTCCTCAACCTCTCCGTACCCTGACCTCGACCGGGCCAACATCAAGGAGCACTCATGAGACACTCGAACCCCGCCCGGCAACGCCGCTGGCTACCCTACATCGGTCTCTGCCTGACCCTGACGACGACCGTTGCGCTCGGCGACAACTGCAACCGCGACAGCGACTCCGCCGCCGCGGCGGCAAGCCGATTCTCCAACCCCGGTGACGGGACCCTGATCGACGCCAGCACCGGGCTGGCCTGGAAGCGCTGCAGCGAGGGGCAGACCTGGGACGGGGCGACCTGCACCGGGAGCGCGTCCAAGCACGACTGGCGGGAGGCCCTGGATCTCGCCGAGGGCGCTACCGACGCGGGCCATGACGACTGGCGCGTGCCGAGCCTCGACGAGCTTGCGAGCCTCATCGACAAGGCGTGCGCACACCCGGCGCTGGATCTCTCGACCTTCCCGGACACCCCGGCCGGGGTGTTCTGGTCATCGACGCGCGACGCGACCAACCCCGCCTACGCCTGGTACGTCCATTTCCACGACGGCCACGCCGCCAAGGGTCATCAGTCCCGCGGCGCTTTCGTCCGCCTGGTACGCGGCGGAGACTAGCCGGTCGCGCCGTGACCGCGGCCAGCTCGCCCTAGGGACTCGAGCGCGATCGCCAGAGCCTCCAGCAGCGGCGACTTGCCGCAGTCGTTCTCGCCGATCAGCACGCTGGGCGCGTCGAAGGCGAGCTGCGCGATGCGCAGCGCCCGGTAGCTCTCGACGGTCGGGCGGTATAGGTGCATGCGACTTGGCCTCGGTCCCCGCGATGGGGGCCGGCCCCGCACCGGGAGCTCGGGCCGGCCGAGGTGCCCTTCACGCCCCGGGCCTCCGCGGGACCTGGGCAACACCTCGCCCGAAATCGTCGTAGAGGATCCGTAGGCTGATGAGCAGCACCCAGAGGGGAAAGACCAGCACCACCCCTTCGAGGGAGCGGTTGCTGACCAAGAGGAGTAGCGCCAGGCCGAGGCCGAGGAAGGCGATCCAGCGGGCAATGAAACCCGTGCGCAGCGCGAGCGCGGAGTTCAGCAGCATGAACATCGCCGCCATGCGCACGGAGTAGACGTGCATCACCTCGTAGCTGATCGCGCGCGCCAGGATGAAGGAGGCGGAGCCGGGGAGCCGGTCCGACTCGACGCCATAGGCGATGATGATGCCGCCCGCCACCCCAGCCGCGAGGAACAGCGTGGCAACGAAGAGCAGCCCGCTGCCGAGGAAGAGGGTCGAGAAGAAGACGTCGTCGCGCTGGCTCAGGCGGTCGCGCAGGACCGCCATGAACCAGAGGAAGGCGATCCCCGAGAAGGGCACCAGATAGAGGGCGGTCGCCACCTGCCCCGCATGGGCCTCGAGCCATGCGCCGGCCTCGGTGGGGTCCTCCGGGACCACGACCCGCAGCAGCCCGATGCTGGTCATGAAGAGGACCGAAAAGAGGATCCCGGCAACGGCCGCCGCACGGGGTGCCCGCAGTCGGTCCCCGACCGAGTCTGGAGGCGGATTCATGCGCCCGGCCCCAATCGCCTTCAGTACAGATAGCGCTGGGCCGCCGTCACCAAATCCTCGCGCTCGGGCAGCTCGGCCGGGACGATGGCGAGCGGCAGCAGCACCGCGCGCCGACCCTGGGCGTTGTGCAGCTCCTGCAGGACGATGTGGCGCGCCGAGGGGTCGCCCGGATCGCGCTGGATGTTCATCGAGTCCAGGTAGAGGCTGACCTCTTCGACCCACAGCCGCCGCTCGGCGGTCTCCAGCACCCCGGCGAGCAGGTCGAGATGGCCCGCGAGGACGGCATCATCCGCGCCGAGGGTGCTCAATTGGCCGGTGATCGCATCGAGCTCGACGGCCAGGGCCGCCTCGTCCGGCCGATCGCCCCCGGTCTGCTCGAAGGTCCAGCCGCCGCGTTTGAGCGCCGTGAGCTTGCGGCGTAAGAGGTCGCGCTGGCGGGTGAGGTCGGCGCGCTCCACGCGCCGCTCGGTGATCTTGGTGAGGGCGAGGGTGAGCAGGTGGTCGAAGGCGCGGCGCTTGAGCTGGCGGCGCGACTCCTCCTCGCTGGGCCGGGGGTCGAGCAGGCGGTGGCCGCTGAAGCTCACCGCGACCTGCGCGACCTCGCGCCGCACCGACTCGCCCGCCAGGTCCATGCCGAGCACGTTGCGCTCCATGCGCTCGGCAAGGAGCAGGGCCGTGATCTGCGCGGCGCCACGGTCGGGCCCGGAGAGCCGCTCGGCGAGCGCGCGGTCACGGGCGAAGAGCGCCAGCATGTCGGCGCTGGAGGCGAACACGGCCGCGAGCCGCGGGTCGGTGCCGTGTCCGCTGCTACCGGCCGGCAAGGGCGCGGGGATGGCGTCGACCAGGGCGACGACATGGTCGGCCGCGTGTAGCACCGGCCCGCGCAGGCGCTTGCGGTAGCCCGGCAGGACCCGCAGCCGGGGATCGGTGCCGTCGACGGCGCGCTCGATGGCGGCCTCGATCAGCGACTCGGGATAGCGCCCGCGGGTCTCTTGCCCGCGCCCAAAGATCGACTGGAAGAGCTTCACTCCTCACCCCCGCCCTTAGAAGGGCCGCGCGGGAAACTCAATGTGCCCAAAATGCCCCTCGCTGCTCGTCCGCAGCGCGAGCCCATCGCCCAGGCGGCGAGCTCAATACCGCTCTTCGACGTATCTGAAAGGGTAGTCCGGCTCGACGTAATCGCCCGGCTTCTGGCGCTTGGGCAGCTCGATCTTCTCGCGCGGCAGCTCCTCGTAGGGGATCTGGGCGAGGAGATGGGTGATGATGTTGAGCCGGGCGCGCTTC
>JALOTB010000111.1 GCA_025458165.1 Chromatiaceae bacterium
GATGAGCGGCCCTCGATGATGGGTCTGACCTGGCCAGACCTGGCGGCTGATCTGGGGCGGACGCGGTTGCGGCCGCTGCCAGGGCTCCACTTCCTCAGCGATGGCACCGAGGTCATCGCTTGCCGGGGCGGCGCTGCCCAGCACCTGGCCTGCGCCGACGCTGCGGACCGGCTGGAAGCCTTGCGGGTGCTGACCCGCGATATCTTTGCCGGTGAACAGCACGCCCTGCGAGACATGGATGATCCGGCTGGGGTGCAGGCCGCCGACTTGGCCCCCGAGAAGGAACCCAAACAGGAGGGCAACGACACCCACGACGCGACCTGATTAATGCGACCTCTTTGTTGACAACGACCGCTGGCAGTCTGTCTCGCAGGAGAAGGGGCCGGTCGAGGTCGGCGCGCGCAGATCGGACTCCTCCCGGGGCGGCGGGTGGATGTGGCAGGACCAGTCGAGCGCCGGGAGCGGACCGGCGGCCCCCGCCGGGCCAGGTAGCACCAACCAACAGAGCGCGCGCCGACACCCCGGCACGGGGCCGGCTGCATGACCCTATTCGTAGGGCTCGACCCGGGCATCCTGAATCTGGTAGCCGGCTTCGGCCAGCTCGTTCGACTGGTGCTCAACCTTGAGCGTCCCGGTCACCCACACGGTGTCGAAGAGCTCGCCGCGATAGGCATTCCCCTCGGCGGTCTGGACGTAAACCGTCTGGTTGGCGGGCGGCGGGGGGACGTGGATGCATGCGCCATAATAGGGCACCAGCAGGAATTCGCCGATGGTCTCGGCGTCCATCTCCAGCGGCACCAGGAATCCCGGCAGCCGCACCCGCCGGCCATCGAGCTCCTGAACCACCGGGGCCTGATCCCACAGGGCCTTGAGCTTGTCCATCAGCACCTTCGCGCGGGGGTCGTCGTCGCTCAGGGCCTCCGCGTCGTAATCGGCCATCAGCTTGTCCGGGCGCCAGTCCGCGGGGATCAGGCTGTCCCACTCCAGCTCAGCGACCTCATCGGCCGCGGCCTCCGGTGACGGTGCCTCGGTCTCGGGTGCCACAGCCGTCGCCGCCGGCTCCGGCTCACTCGCCGGCGCCGCCGCCGCGAAGGCTGCCGTCGCGGGGGCCTCGTCTGCCGGTCTATCGCATCCGGCGGCGAGCATCAGAACCATCAATGCCACGGTGAGGGTCAGGAGTGTCTTGGTCATATCGATCAGAGTCGTCGCTTAACTGGGTTCGAAGGGACGAACGGACCGCTCAGAGCCGGAGCGACAGGCCGTCCGCCAGTGAGAGCCGATAGGCGCGCCAGCCGGGGATGCTGCCGACCAGGAAGCCGGCCAGGATGACGGCCGCGAGCAGGGCCAGCTCGTGTCCCGAGGGGGCCCCGACGGCGATGAAGAGGCCGAGCCGGGTCTCGATCAGGGGCTGGGCGCCCAGCAGCAGGCCGTAGAGCAGCGCGATCCCCAGCGCGGCCCCGAGCAGGGTCAGAAAGCCCGCCTCCCCCATGATCAGCGCGAACACGTGCCCCGGCCGGGCACCCACCGAGCGCAGCACGGCCATCTCCCGCCGGCGTTCGTTGAGGCTGGTGAGGATCGCCGTCAGCATCCCGAACAGGCCGACCACCACCACGAAGCCGGACACCACCAGCAGGGCGTTCTCGGCGATCCCGATCAGGCCCCACAGCTCGCTGAGCGCCACGCCTGGGAGGATGGCGGTGAGGGGCTCGGCGCGATAGTCGTTGACGAAGCGCTGCACCTGGAAGGTGGCGATCCGGGACTTCAGCCCCACCAGCACGGCGGTGATCGCCTCGGGCGTCAGATCCAGCGCCCGAGCCTGCTCAGCCGACAAGGACAGCCCCGGGACCGGGGCGCCGCCCTCCCAGCCGGCATGGATGGCCTCGATCGCCTCCAGGCTGACATGCACCGTGCGGTCAACCGGCGTGCCGGTTCGGGCCAGGATACCGACCACCTGGAATGGCTTGTCCTGGTGGCGGGCGAAGCTCACGTCCGCCGCGCCGTGGGCGATGACGATAGAGGTGCCGAGCCCATAGCCGAGGGCCTCGGCCACCTCGGCCCCCAGGACGGCATCGTAGAGGTCGCTGAAACGGGTCCCCGCGGCCAGGGCCAGGTGCCGGTCACCCGCGTAGCGGTAGTGCTCGAAGTACGCGGGGGTGGTGCCGAGCACGCGGTAGCCGCGGTGGGAGTCGCCGAGCGAGAGGGGCACGGTCCAAGCTACCCTGGGGTGGGCAGCGATGTCCTGGTAGCTGTCCCAGGACAGGTTATTGGTCGGGTTGCCGATGCGGAACACGGAATAGAGCAGGAGCTGCACCGCACCGCTGCGCGCGCCGACGATGAGGTCGGTGCCGGAGATGGTGTTGGCGAAACTGGCACGGGCCTCGTTGCGCAGCCGCTCCACCCCAATCAAAAGGGTCACGCTGAGGGCAATGGCGATCAGGGTGAGCAGCGCGGTGCCGCGGCGGTTCAGCAGGCTCTTCCAGGCCAGGCTCAGGATCGGCATGGCAGCTACTCGCCCTCCCCCGCGCCGGCACCGTCCAACGCCCGGTTGAGCCCGGCAAGCCGCAGGGTGCGGTCGAACAGGCCCTCCAAGGAGGCGTCGTGGCTGACGAAGATCAGGGTGGAGCCGGCGGCCCGGCATTCATCGAACAGCAGGCGGATGAAGGCTTCGCGCCGGTCGGCGTCCAGCGCGGAGGTCGGCTCGTCGGCGATCAGCACCTCGGGCGAGCCCATCAGCGCCCGCGCCGCCGCGACCCGCTGCTGTTGGCCGACGCTGAGGGTGGTCACCGCTCGTCCGACGAGGGCGGGATCGGCCAGGTCGAGGTGGCCTAAGAGGCGCAGGGCCTCCTGCTCGAGCGTCCCGGAGCGCGCCAGCGCTCGCTCGCGGCGGAGGCGGGAGAAGCGGCAGGGCAAGGTCACGTTCTCGACCACCGACAGATAGGGGATCAGGTTGAACATCTGAAAGATGTAGCCGATATGGTCGGCGCGGAAGTGATCCCGTTGCACGCCGCCCAGGCGCTGCAGCGGCTGACCCAGGACCACGAGATCCCCCTGCTGGGGCACTGCCACCCCCGCCAGCAGCCCGAGCAGGGTGCTCTTGCCGCTGCCGCTCGGGCCCTCGATGAAGACCCGCTCGCCCCGCGCGATCGTCAGGTCGTCGATGATCAGCACCACGGGCGCCCGCGCCTGCCAGCGAAAGGCAAGATCCTGGATGCGGACCGCGGCCTGCGTCCCCGCGGTCCCTTCCCGCGTGGGTTCAACTGCTTCAGGCATCGCTTCCGACAGGCCTTCCGTCATCCGCTCCGGCATGGACCGGGTCCGCCGCAGGGAACCCCCGATGCAGCGCCCGGCGTCAAAACGCGATCGACGGGTTTGACGGGGTGAGCTCGACTCCGCCCTGCCCCGCTGGGGTGACATACTGGACACGCAGGCGCTCGGTCCCGGGGAAGGCCTGGAAAAGCATGACCTCCAGGCCGCTCAGCAGCTCCGGGCGGGCGCAGGTGAAGCGATACTCCGCCGCGATGTCGGCGTGGACCTCGCCGGCATGGTGCTCCGCCGCGTTTCTGGCTTCATCCTCGTGATGCGCCTCCTGCACGGGCTCATCATGGCCGTCGTGCCCGTGCTCGTCGCCGCCTGCGGCCTCGCTCTCAGGTCCGGTGTGGGAGGCCAGCGGCGTCTCGACTCCTGCCTGCGCCAGGCGGCACTCGGCCGCCGGCGGGAAGCGAAACAGCTTCTCGCCGTCCTTCAGCAACTCCAGGGCCTGGGCCAGAGTCTGCTTCTCGACCTCGGTCGCCGGGGCGTGCTCGAAACCGATCAGGTTTGCCGCGGGGCTGTCGAGCCCGAGATGGACCTCGCGGCCCTCCAGAGCGAGGTCGAGGTTGCCTATGCCGTGGGCGTGGGGGTCGTGCTGGCGGTGGTGCTGATGGCCCTCATGGGCCTCGTCGGCGATGACGGCGGCGGACGCCAGGACAGCCGCCACGGCCAGGATCGTTGTGAGGGTCGGGTGCGTCGGGGTCATGGTTGCGTTCTCCGCTTCGAGCGAGTTTGATGGACGGAAGATCGTTGCCGCTCACGCATCCAGGCAGAACAGGATGCGGGTGTGACCGGTGTCGGCGATAGGCGGCGAGCGGAGAATCAGGCCCTCCAGATCGACTCTGCAGGTCCTGGCCGAAGTGACGCAGCGCAGGTCGGGGAAGGCGCAGGCTGGGAGCTCCGCGACCTCGTCCCCCACCGCCGAGACCGGCTCGCGACACCAGAGCGCGAGGTTGATCCCGGGCTGCAGGACGATCTCAAGATCCCCCGCTCGGGCCACCGGGGTGTGGGCCCGGGGCCGAGGGTACACAGGGAAAACCAGGGCTAGCGCATTCAACAACGGATCCTCAGCAACTGTGCCGGTCGAGCGATCCGGTCAGGAGTTGCAATGTTATATCATAATTGCCACGACACCAGCCCATGCTAGCAGCCTCTCGGACTTACTCCTAGACGTACCCCTTTGAGGGCCATCCGAAGACCAGTAGATGTCGCGGTTAATCGGGTGGAACTTGTTCATCTTGCCCGGCCATCAAAGTTGCCCCGGCAATTTTTCAGGACCCTTGACGTCAGGTCAGGGCCTCGGTCCGACAGGCTGCTAGGAGCGCGGGAAGGGGATGAAGAACTCGAAGAGGATCGTGCGGGTGGTCTGAACGAAAATCCCCAACCGCACGGCGTCACCAGTTTGACTTCCGGGACAAATGTTATAAAGTAACAAATCTATTGCCACCCGAGTTGGCGGTTCTGCTCAGGAGCGATGGATGCAAACCCGTTTAGACCCCTTGACCGACGTCCGCGATTCCGTCCAAGGATGGCTTGTGGGTCCGACTCCTCCGGGTGTGGACCCGAGCCCATGCTAGGATGAAAACCCTCGGTCCTTCTCTCGCCCTTGCCCTGGCGTTTCTGATCTCTCAGGCCCTGCTGGGGGTCCATGAGCTGGAACATCAGTTTCACAGCGAATCGGACCCTTGTATGGTCTGCACCCTCGCCGCGGCCCCCGCACTCCCGTCCATAAAAACGGCACTTCTTGCCCCCGTTGTCCCATGGCTGGCGAACATCCCCGTCGCGCTGGACGAGGGCCCCGCAGTCCGCCCCCAGCGCGCGCCGGTTGCGCGCGCGCCGCCTTCCTAACCCCGATCCGACCATTGGCCGTCCCCGGTTAGGAACCGGACCGGCCTTCGCAAACCCTGATCGGAGCCCATTGCCATGCGTCAATCATTGTCGCTGGGTGTGTCATGCCCCACCCTGTCTTCCGCCCTGCTGGCGGTCCTGCTCGCCCCCGGCCCTGCCGTGGCGGCGAACGATCCCGAGATCGCCGAGATGCGATCCATGCTGAATCAGATGAAGGCCGAGTACGAGCGCCGCATTGCGCACCTAGAATCACGGCTCGCCGAGGCCGAGCGGGAGTCCGCCCGCAGTGTCCAGGAATCAAAGCGCGCCAGCCAGCGGGCGGATGATGCGGTCAACCTTGTCCGGGCCGAGTCCAGACCCATGACCGCCCCGAGCACCGATCCGGTGGCGCCGTCTCCGGCGGCGGGCAGTGGTGGGGTCTTGGGCGCCCTGTCCTCGGGCAGCGCCTTCAATCCACAGATCGCCGTGATCCTGGACGGAAACTATTATCACGACGGGATCGAAGGGGCGGGCTCGGCCCTGGTGGGCGCGGCCTACCAGCCGTCCCGGCTGGCCCCCCACACCCACGGGGAGGAGGCCACGGGCGAACACGAGGCCCACAGCCACGGGGCGGGGGAGAACGGTTTCAACTTCCGCGAGGCCGAGTTGTCCTTCACCGCCACGGTGGACCCCTATTTCGATGCGGCACTCTTTGTCGCCATCGACGGGGATGGGGAGTGGGAGCTGGAAGAGGGTTGGTTCCAGACCCGCGGCCTGCCCTACGGGCTACGCATGAAAGGCGGTAAGTTACTGAGCGACTTCGGCTATATCAACAAGCAGCACCCCCATCAGTGGGACTTCGTGGACCAGAACCTGCCCTATCTCAACCTGCTCGGCGCCCATGGTCTCCAGGACACCGGCGTGCAGTTGACCTGGCTGCCCCCATTGCCGTTCTACACCCTGCTCGGGGCCGAACTGGCCCAGGGCGACCAGGAACGCTTCGGCGCCGTGGTGGATGGGGACCAGCGGGCGCTGCTGGCGGATAACGCGGGCTTTCTGGACGGGGAGAACGAGGGACCGCGTCTGTGGACGGCCTTCGCCAAGATCGCCCCGGACCTGCCTGAGCGGCACGCCCTGCAATTCGGCGCCTCCTATGCACGGAACAATCAACATCAGGAGGTCCACAGCCACACCCACGCGGCCCCCGCGCACGACGCGCACGCGGGCGATGACCATGACCATGACCATGACGAGATCGTCCATAACAACGCCCTGGCGGGCTACGCCGATATCTGGGGAATCGATCTCGTCTACAAATACGATGGCGACGGCGCCGAAGGTCACAGAGACTTCAAGTTCCAGACCGAATACCTGCGCTCCACCAAAGACCTGTCGATCCGCTCCAGCCCCCACCCGGAGGCGTTGGGCGCCTCCAGCGACTTCACCAGCGACGGGCTTTATGCCCAGGCGGTCTACGGTTTTGCGCCAAAGTGGACGGCGGGGTTGCGCTACGACATCTTTGGGATGACCAATGAGGTCAGCGGCGGCCCGACCGACCAGGACTTCGGCTCATCAGACCGCTGGACCCTGGACCTCACCTGGAACCTCTCGGAGTTCTCGCGCCTGCGCGCCCAGTACGCGCGAAACGACATCCTGGTGGAGCCGGGCGAGCGCGAGCGCTTCGACGCCTTCTATCTCCAGTTCCTGGTCAGTATGGGGAGCCACGGGGCCCACACCTTTTAGCCGACGGAGACGCACATGATCGGACGTCTTTGCGCAGCCCTGAGCGGGCTGCTGACCCTGGCCGCGGTCGCCACTGCGGCCCCGGCCGTGGCGCTGGAGATCGTCGCCACCGCCCCGAGCCTTGGCGCGCTGGCCCGCGAGATCGCCGGTCCCGGGGCCCAGGTCACCGTGCTGGCCGGGCCGCAGCAGGATCTGCATCGGCTCCAGGCCAAACCCAGCATGATGCGCAGACTGCGCGACGCGGACCTGGTCGTCGCCATCGGGGCGGAACTCGAAATGGGTTGGCTGCCGGTCGCCATCGCCAGTGCCGCCAATCCTCGCATCCAGCCCGGACGGCCGGGCTATTTCGAGGCCGCCGCCCAGGTGGATCTGTTGGACCAGGGCAGGTCCGCCGACCGCGCACAGGGCGACGTACACCCGGTGGGCAATCCGCATGTCGATCTGGACCCGGTGCGGATGGCGGCGGTCGGTCAGGCCCTGGCAGGGCGTCTGGCCCAACTCGACCCGGCGGGTGCGGACAGCTACCACGCCCGTGCGCAGACGTTCGCCGCCCAGGTGGACGCCCGCACGGTCGCCTGGCAGGCGCAGTTGGCCGAGGCACCCGGCGCGGTGCTCTATCACCGGGACGCCATCTATCTCCTGGAGCGCTTCGGCGTCCCCCTGCTTGGCACCATCGAGCCGGTGCCGGGGGTGCCGCCCACCGGTCGTCAGTTGAGTGCACTGAAGACGGCGCTGGCGGGCCGCCGGGGGGTGATCCTCTACGTCCCTTACCAGTCGCCCCAGGCGCCCCAGGCCCTGGCGCGGGACCTGGGCTGGCCGGTCGTCCAACTGCCGCTGGAACCGCCGGCGGACGCGGACGGCAAGGGCTATCTCGACCATATCGGGCGCTGGGTCGCGGCGCTCGCGAGTGCCCGGTGAGCCGCGAACAGGCGGCCCCGCCACGGATACTGCTTCGACTGCAGGATCTGGTGGCGGGGTACACGGTGCCGGTCGTGGGGCCGGTCTCGTGCCGCATCCAGGCGGGTGAGGTCGTGGGTCTCTGGGGCGCCAACGGGAGCGGCAAGTCCACCCTGCTTAACGCCATCGCCGACGCCGCCCGGATCTTCTCCGGGCGGATCGAGCGCGCACCGGGTCTGACCCTGAACTACCAGGAGCAACGCCCGGTGCGCCTGCCCGCCATGCCGCTGACCGGGCGCGATCTGTTGCGGTGCGCGGGGGTGGCGACCGAACGGCGGCCACCCGGGTCCCTGGGCGTGCACCTTGGCCGACGGCTCGATCGGCTGAGCGGCGGCCAATACCAACTGCTGTGCGTCTGGGCCGCGCTCGCCGGTACGGCGGACCTGGTGCTGCTGGACGAGCCCACCAATAATCTGGACCCGGAGCACGAGCGTCTGCTCGCGGCGGTCTTGTCGGAACCGCGGGCGGACCGGGACGAGCGGCGGGCGGTCCTGCTGGTCAGCCACGAGCGGGCCTTTCTGGAGGATACCTGCACGCGGGTTCTGGAAGTCGCATCAGACCACCCCGCCGGACGCGCGCGCAGTCCACGAAGGCGTTGCGCATGAACTGGGAGATCTTCGCCGACCCGCTGTTCCGGGTGCCATTCGTGGCCGGACTCCTGATCGCCGGGGTGCTGCCGGTCCTGGGCGCACTCCTGATGCTGCGGGATGAATGGCTGGCAGCCCTCGGACTGGCTCATCTCGCCGCCGCCGGCGCCCTGCTGGGGCTCGCGGTCGGCGTGCCTGCCGTGCTCGGCGCGAGCCTGGGGGCGCTGGGCGGGGGGGCGGTGAAGTCCATCGGCGGGGCGCGCGGCAACACGGCCTACGGCTTCATGATCCTGATCGGGTGGTCGGCGCTGCTGCTGGCGGCGGCCAATACCTCCGCGGGGGATGCACTGGGACAGGCAGTGATGGATGGTCAGATCTATTTCGCCGGCTGGACTGAACTGGCCGCCGCCGTGGTGCTGACCGGACTGACCGTGCCGGCCCTGCACTGGTTGATGCCGCGGCTGCTGCGCGCCCGCTTCTTTCCGCGCCACGCTGCCGCCAACCGGCTGCCGGCCTGGCGTTGGCACCTGGGGTTCGATCTCCTGACGGCCTTCGGCGTGGCGGCCGGGACCGCGACCCTAGGCCTGCTGGGCACCTTTGCCCTGATCCTGGTCCCCGCCTGGGCAGCCTTTCGGGTCGCATCCGACTGGGCCTGGACGCTCAGGCTCGCCGGACTGATCGGGGTGGCGGTTTATCTCAGCGCCTTCCTGCTCGCCCTCGGGCTCGATCAGCCATTCGGGCCGCTGCTGGCGGCGGTGTGCCTGGGGCTCGGCGGGCTGGTGGCTGGGCTCGGGTCACCCCGGTCATTAAGGTGAGTAAGAAGTTCAGCGGTACCTTGCCGCCGATGGGAACCTAATTCCCTGAGAAGGCCGCGGATGGCGGTTTAGCCGTCGGATCTGGTGGGGCTGGGAGTAAGAGCCATGGCACACGGTCCATGTTCCTATGTCAAGGATGCCGGCGGCCTGGTGCTTACACACCCGACTGGCCTCGACTAAGTCCGATCAGCATCAGGGAGGGGAAGCTCAAGGCCGTTATCCGCCCAGGGCTGATCGGGGCAGGGCAGGAGTTTGAAAAGCCCGGGGCCATTTTGAGCCCCGTGTCATGTAAGCCGGGAGAAGGGGGCGCCAGGCCCCGCCACGGGCCGGAACAGGCGTCCCTCGGCGCGCAGGAAGTGAGTGAAGAATTCGAAGAGGATCAGGCGGGTGGTCTGGACGAAGACCACCAGCCCCTCCAGCACCACGGCGAAGAGATTGCCCAGCACCACCACCAGCCAC
>JALOTB010000183.1 GCA_025458165.1 Chromatiaceae bacterium
CGCGTCCAGATCGGGGCGGAGGGCCGCGGTTGCGGCCCGCCCCAGCCCCACGGTCTCCGGGTCGGGCACCGGACGGGTCCAGCCGAGGCTGTCGGTGACCAGCTTGATGGCGTAAAGGAGTCCCGCCGACTCCACAAAGGAGAAGCAGGAGGCGCTGGAGAGCTTGAACTGCTTCCAGGCCTTGGACAGGCCGAGGAACCGCCTGCGCTGCGCCAGCAGGGCCTTGGTGCGTTCGCCGCCGCCGTCACCAGCGCTCTCGCACACCCGGTAGCGTGCCGGCAGCAGCACCGGGAGGTGCGTCCGTGAACGGGCCGCACCCAGCGGGCGGTACTCCGCCATGACCCCGAAGAATCCGGCAAAGCCCTGGGTCTCGATCGCGCTGTCGGCCGTCTCGAGGGCGCGCCGGAAGACCTCGGAGCGCACGTCGATGCAGAAGGCCGCCTGGGCCGGCGGTCTTGATGGCTCGGTTGCCGGCCGTTCGCCGGCGGCCTGGCGCAGGCCCGCCACCAGACGGCGCTGGTAGTTGATCTCCAGGGCCCGCTGCAGGATGAGGTTCACCTCCAGGGCCCGCGCCTGCTCCGGGCGCAGCCTGCGGGGCCAGGAGCCGAGGGACTGCAGCCACTGCTCCCGGTGCGCGGGACGCTGGCAGGTGGCCAGGAGCAGGGCCTCCCACACCACCCGGATGGCGAGCAGGTCGACGATGTCGTCATTGCGCCCGCCCCCCAGCTCGGCGACCCAGCGCAGGTGGCGGGTGTAGCTGGCCCAGCCGCCGACCGTGGACAGTGCGACGAAGAGGAAATCCTCCAGCCGGTCCGCGGGCACCCGCATGCGCTCGACCGCCACCTGGATGGCGTCCCTCGGCGAGTCTGGCAGGGTGCGCAGCGCCGCCCGGGCGCCGTGGATGTCCATGCCCAGGGGGCTACGGTCGATCAGGGTGTAGTTCCGCCAGGACCCGTACAGGCCCTCGCCGAAGCGCGGCATGGGCCAGATGGCCTGGCCGAGGTCGTAGAAGGCGGCGCAGAACTGGCTGGTCTGCTGGACCACGTAGCCCGAGTGGCTGGGACGGTAGCGGCCGTCGCGCATGTGGGAATACAGGAGCTGCGGGAGCGCGAGCGGCACCGGCTCCTCTACCGCGATTCGCAGGCCGGCGAGGTCCAGGTCGGAGCCGCTGCGGGCCAGCGCCTCCTCCAGGTCGGCGCCGGTGATGCGGCCGGCGGCGATCTGCTCGAGGAACCAGTCCCGGCGCATGGTCATGGGCCGCCCGACGATGCGTCGGTGGTACTCGGCCGCCGCATCGAAGTGCTGCTCGACGAATCCCAGGTACGGGTTCGTGGCGACCATGGCGTCCAGGGGCCAGAAGGGCGCAAAGCGCCCGCACACGGCGTCCACCGCCGGGTCGGTCCAGCGACCGGCGGCCTGCGCGGCGCCCGCCGCCCCTTGCGTAATCTGGTCGTTCATGGCGCGTTGATCGGCCTGTGACGGAGTCATGACTGCAGCCCCCCCCGGCGCCCGGGCAGGTCCCTGAAGCGCGCGGGCCACACCCGGTAGACCAGGCGCTCGACCGGCATGTCGGTGTAGAAACCGTTGTAGAGGTGCACGTAGAGACGCAGGAGCCAGGGGGCAGGCGGTCGATGGATGAGCACGGCCTGGAAGTAGGACAGGCCGATGAACACCACGGCCACCAGTCCGAGCAGGAGGTACTGGCCGGCCGGTACCTCGCTGGGGATGGGCGCCAGCACGTCCGAGTAGGCGGCGGCGAACAGGCTGTGCAGCCCGAAGTAGACGGCCGTGACCAGCACCGATACGGCAATCAGGCGCACCGTCAGCGCTGCACCTGCCCAGCCCGCGAGGAGCAGCTGTGCCGCGGCTACGGCGACGATGGTACCGATGGCGACCAGGGCGGGCTCGTTGGCCAGGGTGATGCCCCAGGCCGCACCCATGGCGAAGGTGATGGCCGCGCTCACGACCACCGCGGCGGCCCAGGTCAGGGGCGTTGGGGTCCGCTTGGGTTTCGAGCTGGGGGCCCGAAGCACGTCCACCATGCTGCCCGACGACAGGAAGGCGTGCGCCTTGTAGAGGGAATGGGCTATCAGGTGGAGCACCGCCAGGACGAACAGGCCGAGGCCGAGCTCGAGGAGCATGAAGCCCAGCTGCCCGGCCGTGGACCAGGCCAGTGAGCTCTTGATGGCGGTCTGGGTCAGCATGGCCAGCGAGGCGATGGCCGCGGTCATCAGCCCCACCAGCGCCAGGGCCACCAGGGCGAGGCCGTCGGCCAGCAGCAGCTCGTGGGTGCGCAGCACCGCGATCGCCCCGCTGTAGACGATGCCGGCGTGAAGCAGGGCCGAGACCGGGGTGGGTGCCTCCATGACCTGAAGCAGCCAGCCGTGGAACGGGAACTGGCCGCTCTTGAGGATCGCGTAGGCGACGATCAGCCAGGCCGCCAGGTGCAGCTGCCAGCTGAGGTCCCCCTCGGCAACAGCGGCCGCGATGCCTTCGAAGGACGAGGTGCCTGCGCTTGCGGCGATCAGCACCGCGGCGATCAGCAGGCTGGTGTCCGCCATGCGGCTGAACAGGAGTTTTTTGTGGGCCACCATCTGCGCCGGCAGCCGGTCCCGATAGTGGGTCAGCAGGCGATTGAGCCCGCTTCCGGTGAGGAAGATGGCGAGCACGAACATGAGCATGTTGCCGGCAATCACCACCAGCATGAAAGCGCCGGCGGTCAGGGCGAGCCACCGGAAGAACTGGCCGTGCGCGTCCTCGCCGGCGAGGTAGTTCGTGCTGTAGCGGGCGATGAGGGCAACGACCAGG
>JALOTB010000184.1 GCA_025458165.1 Chromatiaceae bacterium
CGGTTTGAGTCGTGCGTAGTCGGAAAGGAAGCCGCTCTTGGTCACCCGCGTTGGATCGCTGACGGTGACGCCCGTGCCGCTCCCCATGACAGACGAAACGGTGGTATCCGTGGATGCACAGCCTGCTGCGAGGACGGCTGCGGCCACTGCCAGGCCCCGTAGCCAGCGGCTGGCCACGACACTGGTGTCGATCATGATGGGTTCTCCATGACGAAAGGGCTCGCCGTCTCCTGCGCCGCGTGCGCAGCCATTGGGCGAGGTGGTGTGCGCGTTGGACTTGTTTGACATTGTCCCATGCGGGTATCAAGCCCGCCACCGGCGTTCCCCCCAGATCCCGCGGGATGCGGGGCCACGATTGTGGAACATCCTGGCGGCTCGCCGTTGCGGTCGCCATTGCGGTTCAGGCCTGGCCTCGGGGAGAATCGAGCCCCCGCCTTCCCGGAGCCCATCAATGCCTCTCTCTCGCCTCGCCCGCGTCTACCGCCTGGCGGTGGGCGACAAGAGCATGACCCTGATCCTGGGGCTCTTGATGCTCTACATGTTCATCCTGATCCCCCAGGGGGAGCTGGGATTGGTGCTGCGCCCGTGGCTCAACCTCGGCTTCCTGGCCGTCCTTGCGGTGGCGGTCCTCGGCTTTGTTCGTTTCTCCAGCCTGGCGCGGCTCTTCGTGTTAGCCGTGCTGGCGCTGGCGGTGACCAATATCCTGCTCGTCCTGGTCCCCGGCGCCCGGTTACAGATGGCCGATGCCCTTTTCAGCCTGATCGCTGCGGGCCTGTTGGGGACCCTCCTGCTCCAGCGGACCCTGCGCCGGGGCGAGATCAACGTTCACCGCTACCAGGGGGCCTTCGCGACCTTCGTGCTCCTGGGGGTCATGTTCGCCCAAGGGTACGAGCTCGTGGCCATGGTCGAGCCTGGTGCCTTCCAGGTCCTCGGCGCCCCAGCTACTTACGACACTATGCTGCCTAAGTTCCTTTACTACAGCTTCACGACCCTGACCACCCTCGGCTACGGCGACATCACCCCGATCCACCCCTATGCCCGCTCGCTGGCGGTCCTGGAGTCGCTGGCGGGGGTGATCTACCCCGCCGTATTGATCGCGCGCCTGGTGTCCCTGGACGTGATCGATGAGCAGGATGCGCGTCGCGAGAGATCCTGAGTCCGGGCCACCCGGCGCACGGGGCCTGAGCGCCGAGGCACGCGGGCGTTGGGGGGCTTTCGGGGGATAAGACACGAACCCTTTGGACCGGGACCAGGAGTATTCGGAACAGGGTGTTGCGACCGTGCGTAAGGCAATACCGGCGAGCGTCCGAATCGCACCCTCCTGAGGCGAGATCCGGCGGTATGGTAAGGTTCACGGCTGCCGGCGATGTGCCGGGCGCGCATCCTTTTCGTTTTGTGCAGAATGCTATGAACCACAAAGCGAGGACAGACAATGAAGACGAAAGACGTGCGTACACTCCCACCAGAGCTGCGTGAACTCGCGAAGCTGGCGCTCTCGTTCAAGAATAAGTATCGGAAGGATTCGGACATTGCGATTGTCCGGATGGTCCTGGCCCTGTATGACGATGCCAAGCCCAAGGTCCAGGGTATGATCGTGAACTGGGCGTTAAAGGCATCCCATTACACACAACTTTAAATAGCTGTCGTAACATGCCGCTTTCTGTTTTGTGCCGGAGGCGTCATGGGCTGGGCAGAGGCGGAGTTTGCGGGTATCGACCTGGGCGACAAGCGGCGCGATCGGCGGGCGGTGCAGCTCGTCGAGCGCTTGGCCGAGCGGCCGACGGCGAGCATTCCGGGGGCCTGCGGGGGTTGGGCGGAGACGCAGGCGGCCTACCGCTTTCTCGCCAACGAGGAGTACGACTGGCTCGATATCCTCGAACCCCACCGTCAGTGCACCCGCGCACGCATGGCCGAGCACCCGGTGGTGCTGTGTCTGCAGGACACCACCGAGCTCGACTTCAACGCCCAGGCGATCGCCGGGCTCGGCCCCTTGAGCTATGAAGCGCAGCGGGGAATGTACTTGCACCCGACCTTGGCGGTGACGCCGGCGCGCGAACCCTTGGGCGCGATGGATGCCTGGATGTGGGCACGCGAGCCCAGAGCACCCGACGGCACGCGCCCGGGCATCACTGAGAGCGTGCGCTGGAGCGAGGGCTACGCCCGGGTGGCGGAGCTCGCCGCCGAGTTGCCTGAGACCCGCCTGGTGTCTGTCGCCGACCGCGAATCCGATATCCGCGCGCTGATGGTGCGTGCGCGCGATCTGGGCAACCCGGCCGATTGGCTGCTGCGCGCCCAGCACAACCGCGCGCTGCCCGAGGGCGGACGGTTGTGGGCCAAGGTGCTCGCGAGCGCGCCAGTGGGGGAGATCCGCTTCACCCTGCCGGGCGGGCGGGGACGCACCGCCCGCGAGGTGCGCCAACAGGTGTACACCGAGCGCGTCGCGCTCCGTGACGGGCGCGGCGGAAACTTCGAGGCGACCTGCCTGATCGCCCGCGAGCTCGACGCGCCCGCCGGGGTCAAGCCGATCGAATGGCGCCTGCTGACCAACCGGTGCGCCGAGACCTGGGAGACCGGCGCCGAGTTGATCGACTGGTACCGGGCGCGTTGGGAGATCGAGCTGCTCTTCTTGGTGCTGAAAGAGGGTTGCCGCGTCGAGGCGCTGCAACTCGCCACGATGGAGCGCATCGAGCGGGCACTGGCGCTGTTTCTGGTGGTCGCCTGGCGCATCACCCGCCTGATGCGCCTGGGGCGCACCGTACCCGATCTGGACGCGGCCCTCCTGCTCGAACCCGAGGAGTGGCAGGCG
>JALOTB010000185.1 GCA_025458165.1 Chromatiaceae bacterium
CCGCTCCCACTATGTGCGCGATGTCACCTTCGATGAGGACCGCTCGCGCATCCGGGTCGGCCACGGACCGGCCATGATGGCCTGTTTGCGCAACGTCGCGATCGCGCTGGCTCGGCTCAGCGGTTTCACCAATATCGCCAGCGCCGTGCGCGCCTTCGCCCACCAGCCACGCCGCGCGCTCGCCGCCCTCGGCCTCTAGAGCGCCCGCGAAGGCCGCCTCCAGGCCGCCCGCGCTCGCCTGCACGGCTCGACATCGCCCGAGATCGCCGCCTCTGCCGCCCGCAGACGTCGCTTCAAGCCGACCGCCCGGTCCTCTACGTCCGAACTGTCGGCAGCTCGACCTCGCCACCGCGCCTCAGCGCCTCAGCGCCCCGACTTTGACGGGGCCGTGCCGATCCGAATTCCAATGGCGCGCCATGCTCGTGGACATCGCACTCGTCGCCGCCGCCTACCTGCTGGGGTCGATCTCCAGCGCGATCCTGGTCTGCCGCCTGATCGGGCTGCCGGACCCGCGCACCCAGGGGTCGCGCAACCCCGGGGCGACCAACGTGCTGCGGATCGGGGGGAAGAAGGCGGCGGCGCTCACCCTGGTCGGGGACAGCCTGAAGGGCCTGCTGCCGATGCTCGCCGGGCACCTGCTCGGGGTCGGCCCCGCGGTGCTCGCCGCGACCGGGCTGGCGGCCTTTCTCGGCCACCTCTATCCGGTCTTCTTCGGCTTTCGCGGCGGCAAAGGCGTGGCGACTGCGCTCGGCGTGCAGCTCGGGCTCTACTGGCCGATCGGCCTCAGCGTCGCCGCCATCTGGCTCGCCATGGCCAAGCTGGTGCGCATCTCCTCGCTCTCGGCCCTGGTCTCGATGGCCCTGGCCCCACTGATCGTCTGGCTCTTCTGGCCCGAGCCGGTCCTGATCGGGGCCCAGATCCTGATCAGCCTGCTCCTCTTCTGGCGCCACCGCAGCAACATCCAGAACCTGCTCGCCGGGCGGGAAGACCGGATCGACAAGGACAACGAGCCCAGCTAGGCTCGCCTTCTCTGGGTCGCCGGCCCCCGCCTACTCGGCCTCGGCCATCGCGTCGATCTCGCTCAGCAGTCGCTCGTAGTCGGGCGAATCGGTTGCGGCGTAGTGGAAGTTCTTGAAGAGCCCGGTCAGCTTGTTGAAGTACTGCCGGGCGGCCGGCTTGTCCGGGAAGCTGCGCTCGCGCTCGATCAGACCCCAGACACGCTCGAAGCTGAGCTTCTGACGCTCCATGGGGACCGATGCGTCGACCTTGTCGAAGGCGTCCTGCTGGAGGAAGACCATGTCGACGAACAGGGCCTTCAAATAGACGACATAGTCGTCGGTGGTGATGCCCTCCTCGCCGGTGACCTGCATCATCTGCTGCACCCCGTCGCCACGGACCAGAAGGGACTTGAGCGCCGTCACCCGGTCGGTCCAGGTGGCATCGAGGTGCTTGGCGTACCAGGGGGCTAGCTGGTCGAGGTAGCGCGACCAGGAGATCAGCGGGTCGATCGCCGGGTAGAAGCGCTTGTAGGCGCGGTCGTAGGAGAGTCCGAGGAAGCTCTTGACCGTGCCCAGGGTGGCCTGGGTGACCGGCTCCTCGAAGTTCCCGCCGGCCGGCGAGACTGTACCGATCATGGTCAGGCTGCCGAGCGCGCTGCCGGCGTTGCGGATCAGCCCGGCGCGCTCGTAGACGCTGCGGATGGCCGACTCCAGGTAGGCCGGGAAGGCCTCCTCGCCCGGGATCTCCTCTAGCCGGCCCGAGGTCTCGCGCATGGCCTGGGCCCAGCGCGAGGTGGAGTCGGCGAGCAGCAGCACGTGATAGCCCATCTGGCGGTAGTACTCGGCGATGGTGATCCCGGTATAGATGGACGCCTCGCGGGCGGCGACCGGCATCGAGGACGTATTGCAGATGATGATGGTGCGGTCCATCAGCGAGCCGCCGGTCTTGGGGTCCTGCAGGCGGGGGAACTCCTGGATGGTCTCCACGACCTCGCCGGCGCGCTCCCCGCAGGCGACGAGCACGACGATGTCGACCGCCGAGTGCTTGGCCAGCAGGTGCATGAGGATCGTCTTGCCGGCACCGAAGGGGCCAGGGATGCAGGCCGTGCCGCCGCGGGCGATGGGGAAGAAGGTGTCCACCAGGCGGATGGTGGTCGTCATCGGCTCCTGCGGATAGAGCCGCTCGGAGGCGCGCTCGCGCAACATCTGCTCGGTCAGCGGGCGGCGCACCGGCCAGCGCTGGGTGAGGTCGACCGAGCGCTCGCGCCCGTGCCGGTCGCGAATGCGGGCGACCGGGGTGTCGTAGGTCACGCTGCCTTCTTGGATCCAGGTGACCTCGACCTCGCCGGGCTGGTCGAACGGGACCATGATCCGGTGCGTGAAGCGTCCTTCGGTCAGGGTGCCGAGCAGCCCGCCGGCGCGCAGCCGCGCACCCTGGGCGACCGCGGGGGCGAAGGGCCATTTGCGCTGGTGGTCGAGCGGCTCGACATCGACGCCGCGCGGCAGAAAGACCCCATACTGGAGCGCGATCTTGTCGAGCGGTGTCTGTAGGCCGTCGTAGACCTGGCCGAGCAGCCCGGGCCCCAGGAGCACCGAAAGCATCTCCCCGCTCTGCTCCACCGGGTCGCCGATCGCGACCCCGTGGGTGTCCTCGAAGACCTGGATGTCGGCCGTGTCGCCGCGCACCCTCAAGACCTCGGCCTTGAGCCGCTCCTGCCGACCGTCGTCTGGCAGGCGCCGTGGCAGGATGAAGACTACCTCGTTCTTCATCAGCGGACGGCGTACGCCGTCCTTCCAGCCGGCCTCGATGGTCGCAAGGCTCTCCTGGACCGAGACCACGCGGGCGAGGCGGTCGGCCTGGTCCTGATCGGACGCTGGGGCTGGGGTGTCGTCTACCATGAAAGGGGTCCTGTCGGTTGGGGCACGCCCGCGCTGAGGCGTCGATGGGGCGCTCTGGGCTGATATGTTTTGACCTGTCAACTATTGGCACCGGATTTTCGTATCGCACCTCTTCATTCTTTTTTTAAAACAGCTAGTTGCAGGGCCTGTGGGTAAGGCCCGAGAGTGTGGACAACCTGTGGGCCGCGCCGGCACGATGCTGGCCGATCGCACCGAGATTTCGGCGCGGTCCATGGGTTGTCCACACGGCTTTAGCTCGGGCCGGTCCGCAGGGATGCGGACTCGTCCACATATCCACAGGCCGACGACGGCAGTGATGCAAACACCTTGGCTCAGGGCACCCAGCGGCAGACTGCGACGGTGGATCATGCTGATATACGTGGATTGGGTACCACCGGACTTCACTACGTCGC
>JALOTB010000186.1 GCA_025458165.1 Chromatiaceae bacterium
ACCGCATCGCGCAACGGCGGCCGGGTTCGGCCAACCGCTACCTGCTCGCCTCGGGCCGAGGGGCGGCGCTGCCGGAGGGCGATCCCCTCGCGGGCGCCGAGCTGATCGTCGTCGCCGATCTCGACGCGGGCCGTACCGAGGGCCGGATCCACCTCGCGGCGCCGATTGCGCTTGCGGAGCTGAGGGCGCTCCACGCCGCCCGCCTGGTCGCCGAGGAGCGGGTGGGATGGGACCGCGAGCGCGGGCTGGTGCGGGCCGAGCGGGTGGAGCGGCTGGGCGAGCTGGTCCTTGCGAGCACGCGCATCGCGGACCCGGAGCCGTGCGCCCTGGTCGGGGCGCTCTGCGCGGCCATCCGTGAGGGCGGCATCGAGCGGCTGGGCTGGACCGAGCCGGCGCGTCAGCTTCGGGCGCGCGTGGCGTTCCTGGCCCGTCACGACCCGGCTGGGGGGTGGCCCGATCTCGACGATGCCGCGCTCGCCGCGACGCTGGCGGACTGGCTCGGTCCGTGGCTTCGCGGCGTCACGCGGCTCGACGAGGCACGCCGCCTGGACCTGGTCCCGCCCCTCCTCGCGCGGCTGGGTCAAGCCCAGCGCGAGCGGCTCGACCGGCTGGCGCCGACCCACCTCGGTGTGCCCAGCGGGTCGCGCAGGCCGGTCGACTATGCGGCCGACCCGCCGGTGCTCGCCGTCAAGCTGCAGGAGATGTTCGGGCAGGCTGACACCCCGCGGGTCTGTGCCGGCCGGGTCCCGGTGATGCTGCACTTGCTCTCGCCGGCCCAGCGGCCCGTCCAGGTGACCCAGGACCTCGCCGGCTTCTGGTCCCGCGGCTACGCCGAGGTCCGCAAGGAGCTGCGGGGACGCTACCCGAAGCACCCCTGGCCGGAGGACCCCCGGAACGCGGTTCCCACGGCGCGCGTCACGAGCCGGTCCTGAGCGGCGATCTGCACCGGACTTGAGTAATCGGAGGTAAGTCTCTGGCTTACATCATCTTGTGCTCCTGCAGCACGAAGACCACAAGATGTTGAGGAACGGCCTTCCTTTCACCGAATCACTTGCGATTTGATCCGTAAATTGCGGCAGGAAAAGAAAAATTTTTCTTGCGTTCGGCAACCGGGTCGGCAAAGAATCAAGCCGGTTCGGTCCCGAATTCATGCCCGCTCAGCCTGGTGGGGCTCAGCCGGTGGGACGAGCCTACAGATAAGAATTACAGGGCCAGGCCATGTCGCCCGCCGTGCTGCGCTTCCTCGCCGAACGCTACGAGCAGCTCGAGGTCCGTTACGACCCCGAGCAGCGGGCGCTCTGGGCCTACCAGCGGCCGCGTCGCCGCCCCTGCTTCAACCTGGACCTGCTCTCCGAGATCAAGCGGCTGCAGGAGGCGATCCAGCGGGCCTGCCACGGCCACGACGAGACGACCTCGCCGGTCCGGTTCCTGATCGCTGGCTCGCGGGCCAAGGATGCCTTCAACCTCGGCGGGGATCTGGGGCTGTTCCTCGAGCTGATCCGCAACCGGGATCGGCAAGGCCTGCGGCGCTACGCCCTGGCCTGCGTCGAGGTCCTCTACCTCAACTCGGTCAACCTCAACGCGCCGCTGACCACCATCGCGCTGGTGCAGGGGGCGGCCCTCGGCGGCGGCTTCGAGGCCGCCATCTCCTGCAGCGTGGTGATCGCCGAACGGCACGTGCAAATGGGCCTTCCGGAGATTCTGTTCAATCTGTTCCCCGGAATGGGGGCGTACAGCTTCCTCGCCCGCCGGATCCACCCGATCCACGCCGAGCGGTTGATCCTGAGCGGAGAGATGTGGACGGCGCCCGAGATGTACGAGAAGGGCGTCATCGACCTCGTGGCCGAGACGGCCACCGGCGCCCAGGCGGTCGTGGACTACCTGCACCGGCAGGAGCGGGTTGGCATCGGAACCTTCGGGCTGATCAAGGCACGGCACCGGGTGCAGCCGGTCAGCTACCAGGAGCTGTTCGACGTCGCGATGATCTGGGCCGACTCGGCCCTCCACCTAGGCGAGCGCGACCTCAGGGTGATGGAGCGGCTGCTGCGGGCCCAGAACCGGGCGTACGGGCTCGCTCCGTCCCCGTCCGACGGCGCCAAGGTCGTGCCGCTGATCAGCTAGCCGCTGAGCGGCGGCGCCGGCGGCTGGCGCCGGCCACTCTCCACGTGCGCGAGCAGGGCACGACGCGCGCGATCGAAGGCCCCGCGCATCTCTTTGAGCAGATGCGGTCCCTGCAGCGCCATCTGATGGTCCGGTAGCTTGCAGGCCCGGGTCGTCACTTCGTAGACCACCGTCGCGCCGACGCTACCGGCGCTGCCCTTGAGCGCGTGCGCGGCGTCGCGGTAGTGCTGGTGCTCGCCGTTGTCGAGCGCGCCGCGCATCTCGGCGAGGAGGCCCTCGCCATCGCGCAGGAACCCGTCGACGAGGTCGCGCACGAAGCCTGGACCGTTGCCGAGCAGTTCGAGCTCGGTGAGGGTGGTGAGGTCGAGCACCTCGAGGGGGCGCGCGGCGACGGGTGCCGCGGCTCCGAGCGGCGCAGTGGTGGCCCGGGCGGCGACCGGCTCGCGCCCGGACATGACCTCCTGCACCGTGTCGAGCAGCAGTCGGGCGGGTACCGGCTTGGTGAGAAAGGCGTCGACGTGCGCCTCGGCAGCCGCGCGCCGCGCGTCCTCCGTGGCATCTGCCGTCAGCATGACGAAGGGCACCCGGTGGCCGTTGCCGACCGTGAAGCGGTACAGCTTCACCGCCTCGGCGCCGCCCATCACGGGCATCTGCATGTCGACGAT
>JALOTB010000038.1 GCA_025458165.1 Chromatiaceae bacterium
GCGGGCTAAGCCCGCCGGGCTCAACCGCCGGATGCGGAAAACCGCATGTCCGGTGGTGTGGGAGGGCTGACGGGCGCAATCCCGTCAGCCCGACCCGATTCTTGCCGTCGTCAACGATCAGGCGGCGGCCTTCTCCGCGTGCGCCTCGATGTAGCGCCCGCCGTCGGTGCGGATCTCGATCTGGCGCGGCTTCATGGCCTCCGGGATCTCCCGGACCAGGTCGATGTGCAGCAGGCCGTCCTCGAGCCGCGCGTCGACCACCTTCACGTAGTCGGCGAGCTGGAATTGCCGCTCGAAGTTACGCGTGGCGATCCCGCGATACAGGTACCGCCGATCCTTGTCCTTCTCTTCCTCGCGGCGGGAGCCGGATACGGTCAGGATGCTCTCCTTGGCGTTGATCACGAGCTCGTCGCGGGCGAAGCCGGCAACGGCCATGGAGATCCGGTAGCGGTCCTCGCCGGTGACCTCGATGTTGTAGGGCGGATAGCCGCCCGCTTCGGACCGGTAGGCGGACTCTAGCGCAGAGGCCAGTCGATCGAAGCCGATCGCGGAACGGAACAGGGGGGTGAAGTCAAGCGTCGTCATGGACATATCCTCCAAATGAGCAATATGACAAGGTGCGTTCTTAACGAACCGCATGGCGCAGGCCCCGTCGGGCGCCTGCATTATGTAAAGTAGAACCGAGGCACCGGAAATTCAAGAAGGGGGCGCGAGGGCGACGCGCTCGCCAGCAGTTGCCGCGGATCAGCTCGGCCCCGGATGTGCGTTTGCCCAAGCAAACTGGCGGTGTATGATCCGGCTCTCCACTGGCACGAGGCTATCGCGATGTCAGACCCCTCGATCGGCCAGGTGACTGAGTTCGTCGCCGAATCGCTCGCCCGGCACGGCCGCAACCCCGATTACCTGCTCCAGCACCTGATCGCCCTCCAGCACCGGTTCTCTCATGTCCCGGCGACCGCCGTCGACTTACTGGCGACCGAGCTCGGGGTGACACGGACCCAGATCCGCGCGGCGATCGACTTCTACGCCTTCCTGCACGAGACGCCGCGGGGCGACTTCGACATCCTGTTCAGCGACAACATCACCGACCGCATGCTGGGCAACCAGCGCCTGATGCGTCTCCTGTGCGAGCGACTGGGGGTCGAGCCGGGGGTGCCGCGCGCCGACGGGCGGGTGACGGTCGGTCCGACCTCCTGCACCGGGATGTGCGATCAGGGGCCGGCCTTGCTGGTCAACGGCATGGCCGTCACGCGGCTCGACGCCCAGCGGGTCGACCGCATCGCCGATCTGGTCGAGATGGGCACACCCCTGGAGCATTGGCCGGGCGCCTACTTCGTGGTCGAGGACAACATCCGCCGCAAGGGTCTGCTGCTCAGCAATGCCGCGACCGATGCCGCGGGGCTCCGCGCGATGCTGGAGAAGGGCGCCGAGGCCGCGCTGGCCGAGGTCGAGCGCTCGGGGCTGCGCGGCCGCGGCGGCGCGGGCTTTACCACGGCGCTCAAATGGAAGTTCTGCCGCGAGGCGCCTGGGGGCGAGCGCTTCGTCGTGTGCAACGCCGACGAGGGCGAGCCCGGGACCTTCAAGGACCGCGTCCTGCTGACCTCGTACGCGGACCTTATGTTCGAGGGCATGACGATCTGCGCCGGGGTGATCGGGGCGCGGCGCGGGTTCCTCTATCTGCGCGGGGAGTATCGCTACTTGGTCCCCCACCTGGAGGCGGTCCTCGCCCGGCGTCGTGCCCAGGGGCTGCTGGGTGAGTCCATCCTCGGGCACGACGGGTTCGACTTTGACATCGCCATCCACCTCGGGGCCGGGGCCTATATCTGCGGCGAGGAATCGGCGCTCATCGAGTCACTGGAGGGCAAGCGCGGCGTCACGCGCAAGCGTCCGCCCTTCCCGGTCACCAGCGGCTATCAGGGCAATCCCACGGTCGTCAACAACGTGGAGACCTTCCTCGCCGCGGCGCGGGTGGTGCAGTGGGGCGGCTACTGGTTCCGCGGTGAGGGCACCGACAAGTCTGCCGGGAGCAAGATCCTCTCGGTGAGCGGCGACGTCGCCAGGCCCGGGATCTACGAGTACCCCTTCGGCACCCCGGTGCACCGGGTGCTGGCCGACTGCGGGGCGACCAATCCGCAGGCGGTGCAGATCTCCGGCGCGGCCGGGGCGACCCTCGCCCCCGCCGAGTTCGACCGCATCATCGCCTTCGAGGACCTGCCCACCGCGGGCTCCTTCATGGTCTTCGACGCCAGCCGCGACATGCTCGATATGGTACGCAACTTTGCCCACTTCTTCGCCCACGAGAGCTGCGGATCGGCGCGATCATGAAGTCCGCGAGCTACTGCGGCCTCGGCGCCACGGCGCCCAACCACGTGCTGCAGACCCTGGAGAAATTCCCGGCGATCTTCCGGCGACATCTGCGCAGCGCCGAATACACCCCCTCGTTCGACCTCGACGCCGCACTCTCCGAGGCGCGTCAGATCACGGGTCGCAACGACGCCGGCGCGCACCTGGAGGTGGAGGTATGAAGGTCAGCCTGAGCAGCCGCGGGAGCTTCCGCTTCGACGGCAAGGAGATCCCCTTCACCCCCGGGCAGACCATCATGGACGCGGTGCTCGCCGCCGGCGAGTACATCCCCCACCTCTGCCACAATCCCGAGTTCGCCCCCCACGGGAGCTGCCGGGTGTGCGTGGTCGGGGTCGGCGGCCGCCAGGTCTCGGCCTGCACCGCGCCGGCGGCCGAGGGAATGGTGGTGGACTCCAGCTCCGAGGAGATCCAAGGCACCCGCCGCGCGATCCTGCAGATGCTCTTCGTTGAGGGCAACCACATCTGCCCGGCCTGCGAGAAGAGCGGGGCCTGCCAGCTCCAGGCGGTGGCCTACTACACCGGAATGCTCGCGCCCCACTTCACCCACTTCTTCCCTCGGCGTGAGGTCGACGCCTCGCACCCCGACTTCATCATCGATTTCAACCGCTGCATCCTCTGCGAGCTCTGCGTGCGGGCGAGCCGCGACTGGGACGGCAAGCGGGTATTCGGGATCAGCGGGCGCGGCCTCGCCAGCCATCTGGTGATCGACTCGCCCACGGGCAGGCTCGGCGATTCGAGCTTCGCCGCGACCGACAAGGCCGCCCACGTCTGCCCGGTCGGGGCGATCCTGCCCAAGCACCGCGGCTACGAGGTGCCGATCGGCGAGCGGCTCTACGACCGCGAGCCGATCAGCCTGGTCGGCGACGTCGCCGCCCACGAGGAGGCCTGATCCATGGCCGAGAAGATCCGCGTCGCCACCGCGTCGCTCGCCGGCTGCTTTGGCTGCCACATGTCGTTCCTCGACATCGACGAGCGCATCCTGGATCTGGTCGAGTTGGTCGAGTTCGACCGCACCCCGATCACCGACATCAAGACCATCGGCGAGTGCGACCTCGGCCTCATCGAGGGCGGGGTGGCCAACGCCGAGAACGTCGAGGTCCTGCGCGAGTTCCGCCGCCACTGCAAGATCTTGGTGGCGTTGGGTGCTTGCGCGGTCAACGGCGGCATCCCGGCCATGCGCAACGCCTTCGAGCTCAAGGACTGCCTGGAGGAGTCCTACGTCGGCGGGGTCGGGATCTACAATCCGGGCATCCCCAACGACCCGGAGATCCCGCTGCTGCTGAACAAGGTCCACCCCATCCACGAGGTGGTCAAGATCGATTACTTCCTGCCCGGCTGCCCGCCTTCGGCGGACGCCATCTGGACCTTCTTGACCGAGCTTCTCGCGGGCAAGCCGATCGACTTCCCCTACACCCAGATCCATTACGACTAGCGTCCGGCGCGCGGGCTGCGCGAGCGCGGTCCGCCGCCCAAGGGACGGAGGCCATCGCCATGTCAAACCCCCTGGAAACCGCTCGCCACCCCGAGACCCTGAAACGCGTGGTGATCGAGCCGCTCACCCGCGTCGAGGGCCACGGCAAGGTCACCCTGCTGGTCGACGAGGACCAGCGCATCCGCCAGGCGCGGCTGCACATCGTCGAGTTCCGCGGGTTCGAGAAGTTCATCCAGGGCCGGCCCTATTGGGAGCTGCCGGTGCTGGTGCAGCGTCTGTGCGGGATCTGCCCGGTGAGCCATCATCTCGCCGCGGCCAAGGCGACGGATCAGCTCATCGGGGTGGACGAGCTGACCCCGACCGCCGACAAGATCCGCCGTCTGATGCATTACGGGCAGACCCTGCAGTCGCACGCCCTGCACTTCTTCCACCTCTCCTCCCCCGACCTGCTGTTCGGCTTCGATGATGAGGTCGCCCACCGCAACATCGTCGGGGTCATCCAGGACCACCCCGAGATCGCCAAGCAGGGCGTGCTGCTGCGCAAGTACGGGCAGGAGGTGATCCGCGTCACCTCCGGCAAGCGCGTGCACGGCACCGGGGCCATCCCCGGCGGGGTCAACAAGGCCCTGAGCGAGGAGGAGCGCGACTATCTCAGCAAGGACATCGACCAGATGGTGGAGTGGGGCGAAGGGGCGGTGCAGCTCATGAAGCGCATCTTCCTTACGAACCCCGACTACCACTACCGGTTCGGCAGCGTGGACGCCAATACCCTCGGGCTGATCCGACCCGACGGGGCCTTCGAGCTCTATCACGGCGGGCTGCGCGCCCGCGACCCGGACGGCGAGCCGATCTTCGACCAGATCGACTACCGCGACTACGAGCAGGTCATCCGCGAGCAGGTGAAGTCCTGGAGCTACATGAAGTTCCCCTTCATCGCCGACATCGGCCCGGAGTTCGGCTGGTACCGACAACTGCGACCGCTTCGACACCCCGCTCGCCGAGCAGGAGCGTCAGGACTTCGCGGCAGCGGGCGAGGGCCGGCCGCTACAGGCGGCGCTCGCCACGCACTGGGCGCGCCTGATCGAGCTCCTCTACTGCGCCGAGGCGATCCGCGAGCTGCTGCGCGACCCGGACCTGCTCGGGACTGAGCTGCGCCTGCGCGGCGACATGCGCCCCAAGGGGATCGGCGTGGTCGAGGCCCCCCGCGGGACCCTGTTCCACCACTACGAGATCGACGAGGACGGGCTGGTGCGCAAGGCCAACCTGATCGTCTCGACCACCAACAACAACCAGGCGATGAACGAGTCGATCCGCCAGGTGGCCGCGACCTACCTGGACGGTCAGCACCTCACCGAGCCGCTCCTGAACCAGATCGAGGTGGCGATCCGCGCCTACGACCCCTGCCTCTCCTGCGCCACCCACGCCGTCGGCAAGATGCCGCTGGAGGTGGAGCTGGTGGATGCCGCCGGTCAGGTGGTCGACCGCATCTTTCAGCACGCCTCGGGCGACATCGAGCAGGGCTAGATCGAGGCTGATGATTGGCCATCCTGGCCAACATCAGCCCGGAGCCGGAAAAGCGCGGTTTCCCGTCTCCTTCATTTTCAGTTGGTTGTGCTCCTGAGTATGGCGGCACATCCCTGTGCCGCACGGGTGGGCGCGCCCGGCCAAGCCCGCATCTGGGCGCAGACCGGGCTCACCGGATGAGCCCGCCTGGGTGTTGAATCCGGGGTGAGGCCACCCACCCATGCTCCACCTGCATCACAGCAACCGTCTGGAGCGGCTCTGCGACCGCCTGGCCGCGGTCGTCGCGTCGCCGCTCGTCGACCCGCTGACGCCCGAGCGGGTGGTGGTGCAGAACCCGGGCATGGCCCGCTGGCTAGCCCAGGGGCTCGCCGAGCGCCTGGGCGTGGCCGCCAACCTGAGCTTTCCGCTCCCGGCGACCTTTTTCTGGTCGGTCCTCGATGCCTGGTTTCCGGACCTCCCCGAGGAGGCGCCGCTCGACCGCGAGACCTTGCTCTGGCGCGTGATGGCGGCGCTGCCGGGGCTCCTCGCCGACCCGGCCTTCGCCGAGCCCGCCGCCTATCTCGCCGGTGAGCCGGCCGACCTCAAGCGCCTGCAGCTCGCCCGGCGTATCGCCGACCTATTCGACCAGTACCTGGTCTACCGCCCGGACCGCATCCTTGCCTGGGAACGTCGGGAGGAGCACCACTGGCAGGCGCGGCTCTGGCGGGCCGTCGTGGGCGAGTCCGCCGGACGCCACCGCGCGGCCCTGCTCGAGCGGTTCTCGGCGGTCGCAGCGACCTCCCCGGTCGGTGCGCTGCCGGAGCGAGTCGCCCTCTTCGGGCTGACCGCACTCCCCCCGGCCTATCTCCAGATGCTCGCTGGGGTCGCGTACCATTGCCAGGTACATCTCTTTCTGCTCAACCCGTGCCGGGAATACTGGGCCGATCTGGTCGCGGAGCGCACCCGCACAAGACGCCGGGCGTGCGCCTTCCGCGCCAGGGTCACCGACACCAGTGCCCTGCTCGATGTCGGCAATCCGCTGCTCGCCGCCATGGGCCACGCCGGGCAGGAGTTTCTCGATCTCTTGTTGGAGCTCGGCGGCGAGGACCAGGACGACTTCCTCACCCCGCCCGGCGATGGCCTGCTCGCGCGGCTTCAGGGCGACATCCTCGCCCTCCGCGACGGGCGGCGGGCCGATGCCGCCGAGCGCATCGCCCTGGCGCCGGAGGACCGGTCGCTGCGGCTCAACGTCTGCCACAGCCGGCTGCGCGAGGTGCAGGTCCTGCACGACGAGCTCCTCGGGCTGTTCGACGCGATCCACGACCTGCAGCCGCGGGACGTGTTGGTCATGGCGCCCGACATCGACGAGTATGCGGGGCTGGTCGATGCGGTCTTCGCGGCCGCCGAGCCCCAGATCCCCTGGTCCGTGGCCGACCGGCGCGCTGCTGCCGGGCGCCCGCTGCTCGCCGCGTTCGATGTGCTGCTCGGGCTCCCGACGAGCCGGCTCACGGCCTCCGAGGTCCTCGCCCTGTTGGAGGTGCCGGCGGTGCAACGCCGCCATGACCTGGACGCGGCCGGACTCGCCCGACTGCGCGATTGGATCCGCGAGAGTGGGGTCCGTTGGGGGCTCGACGGCCCGATGCGCGCGACGCTCGATCTCCCCGACGAGGAGGCCAACACTTGGGTCTTCGGGCTGCGGCGTCTCTTCCTCGGCTACGCCTTGCCCCCCGATCAGGACCTTTGGCGAGCCTATGTCCCCTATCCCGACCTGGAGGCTGGCGAGGCGGCCTGGCTCGGCGCCTTACAGGAGCTCGTCAGCCGGCTCGCCGCCTGGCGCACGGACCTCGCCCGGCCGCGCACGGCCGGCGACTGGCAGGCCGCGCTCGGCGCCCTGCAGCGCGACTTCTTCGCCCCCGACCGCGAGGACGAGCTCGCGCTGGAGACCCTGCGGGAGGCCCTCGACCGACTCGTCACCGGGGCCGCCAGTGCTGGATTTACCGCCGAGCTCAGGGTCGAAACGCTCGCTGCGTGGCTGCGGGAGAGGCTCGCGGAGCCCCAAGTGGGGCATCGCTTCCTGATCGGTGGGGTCAGCTTCTGCAACCTGGTCCCCATGCGCAGCCTGCCGTTCCGGGTCGTCTGCCTGCTCGGCCTCAACGACCGCGAGCTCCCCCGGGACCAGCGGCCGCTCGCGTTCGACCTGATCGCCGCCGAGCCGCGCCGCGGCGACCGCTCGCGCCGGCGCGACGATCGCTACCTCTTCCTGGAGGCCTTGCTCTCTGCGCGCGACCGGCTGGTGCTGAGCTATGTCGGCCGCGATCAGCGTGACAACAGCCCACGGGTCCCGTCGGTACTGGTGAGCGAGCTTGTCGACTACGTCGCCCAGTCCTACCGCCTGGCGGACGGCGGCGATCTCCTCGCCCACCTCAGCGTCGAGCATCCCTTGCAGCCGTTCAGCCGGCGTTACTTCCATCCCGCCGAGCCGCGCCTGCGCAGCTACGCCGTCCAGTGGCTGGCGGCGGCCCGGGCCGAGGCCGAGCAGACCGACCGGCCCTTCGCCGATCAGCGACTGGAGGACCCGGAGGAGTCCAGCGACGAGGTCGAGCTCGACGACCTGATCCGCTTTCTCGGGAATCCTGCCAGCCATTTTCTCACTCGGCGTCTCGGGCTTCGTCTCCCGGAGGAGGCCGAGGCGGTCGAGGATTGCGAGGTCTTCGACCCCAAGGGCCTCACCCGCTATGGGCTGCGCGACCTGCTGCTCGACGACGCCTTGGTGGGCGCCGACGCAGAGGCGACGGCGGCGCGCCTGCGCGGGCGCGGCTGGCTGCCCCACGGTGGCCCGGGCGACCTCTGGCTCGCCGAGGAGATCGCGGAGGCACAACGGCAGGCCGAGCGCGTGCGACCGCGGCTTGCCGCGCCCGGCGAGCCCCGGGAGCTGGACTTGGACCTTGGTGGATGCCGCCTGCGCGGCTGGCTGCCCCCGCCCGGGCTGGAGGGACTGGTCAGCTTCCGCCCGGGCGAGCTCAAGGCCAAGGATCGCCTGCGTCTCTGGGTGCGCCACCTGGCCGGCTGCGCCCTCGACCCAGAGACGCGGAGCATCCACCTGGCGCGGGACAAGACGCTGGTCCTTGCGCCCGTGGCCGATCCCCCGGCGCTCCTCGCCGACCTCCTGGCCATCTATCGTCAGGGGCTGTGTGAGCCCGTCGCCTTCTTCCCAGAGACCTCGCTTGCCTGGGCCGAGACCGGGGAGCGGGGCAGCCGCCTGCGCTCGGCCTGGGACGGGGACTACAACGGCTTCGCCGAGTCCCGGGACGCGGCCGTACAGATCGCCTGGCGCGGGCGCGACCCGCTCGCCGTGCCGGCGTTCCCCGACCTGGCGGGGCGCATCTGGGGACCCTGCCTCGCGGTCTCGACCCCGATTCCCGCCCGCCAGGACTGGCCGTGACGCTGCTCGACCCGCTTGCCATACCGCTCCGTGGCCTGCACCTCATCGAGGCCAGCGCGGGGACCGGCAAGACCTATACCATCGCCGGTCTCTACTTGCGCCTGCTCCTCGATGGACTGCCCGTCGACCGCATCCTGGTGGTCACCTATACCAACGCCGCCACCGAGGAGCTGCGCGGACGGGTGCGCAGGCGCCTGCGCCAGGCCCTCACCTGGTTGTCGAGTGCGAGCGGGTCCGACGATGAGATCTGTGCAGCGCTGCCGCCCGAGGACCAGGCGCGCGCCCGCGCCCTGCTGGGCGAGGCCGTGACGCGCATGGACGAGGCGGCGATCTACACCATCCACGGCTTCTGCCAGCGGGTCCTACAGGACCAGGCCTTCGCCACTGGGGTGCCCTTCGAGGTCGAGCTGCTGACCGATGAGGCGAGCCTGCGCCTCGGCGTGATCGAGGACTTCTGGCGGCTCCGGGTGGCGGTGATGGACGCGGGCGAGGCCGCCTGGGTGTGCGCGGCCTGGCGCAGCCCCGACGAGCTGCTCGCCGCCATCTCCGAGGGGCTCGCCCGCGACGACCTCTGCCTGCTGCCGGAGGACGCGCAGGCGGCGGCTGCCGAGGAGGGAGAGCGCCGCACGGCCCTGTTCGACCGGATGCGGGCCCTCTGGGCCGAGTCGGGGGACGAGGTAGGCGCCTTGCTCGAGACCAGCCCGGCGCTCAATCGGCGCTCCTACACCAAACCGGTCGTCAAGCGCGCCGTCGCCGCGATGGATCGCCTGATGCGCGCGCCCGAGCTGCCGGCCGATCTCGGCGACGACGTGCGACGCTTGACGCCGGAGCGGCTCGCGGCGCAGACCAAGCCCGGACAGGTCCCGCCGGGGCACCCCTTGTTCGACCTGTGCGGTGACCTGCTGGCGTCGACCGAGCGCACCGAGGCCCACCGGCGCGCCGCCTTTCTCGCCGCCGCCCGCGGCTACCTGCGCGAGCAGCTCGCCCGGCGTAAGGAGGACGCGCGCCAGCTCTTCTTCGACGACCTCCTCGCCCGGCTCGATCAGGCCCTCGCCGGGCCCCGCGGCGAGCTCCTCGCCGAGCGGCTGCGCCGGTCCTACCCGGTCGCGCTCATCGACGAGTTCCAGGACACGGACCCGCTGCAGTACCGCATCTTTCGCCGGCTCTATCTGGGGCGGCCCGAGTGCGGCCTGTATCTGATCGGCGACCCCAAGCAGGCGATCTACGCCTTTCGCGGGGCCGACATCTTCACCTACATCCAGGCCCGCCGCGCCAGCGCGCAGCTCGGGGCCCGGCACAGCCTGGGGACCAACTGGCGCTCCGCCAGCCGCCTGGTCACGGCGGTCAACCGCCTCTTCGGGGGCGTCCCCCGGCCCTTCTTGTATGCGGAGATCCCCTTCGAGGCGGTGGCCCCGGGTCCCGCGGCGGACGCCGCGCCGCTCGTCCTGGACGAGGGCGAAGTCGCCCCCTTGCAGATCTGGCTGCTGCCTACTGACGCCGAGCAGGCCGAGCTCAGTCAGGAGACCGCCGCCGGGCTCGCGGCGGCGGCCTGCGCCGAGCGCATCGCGGCCCTGCTGGACGAGGGGGCGGCCCGGCGTGCGCGCATTGGCGGGGAGCCGCTGCGCGCACGCGACCTCGCGGTACTGGTGCGCACCCATCGCGAGGGGGCGCAGATGCAGGCGGCGCTGCGCCGCTGCGGGGTGGCGAGCGTGACGCTGAGCCAGGACAGCGTGCTCTCGACGCCCGAGGCCGGGGAGCTCGCACTGGTCCTCGCCGCGGTGGCGGACGGCGCCGACGAGGGCCTGATCCGCGGCGCCCTGGCCACCGGGCTGCTCGGCACGCCGGTCTCGGCGCTGGTCGCGCTGGCGGCCGACGAGGCCGCTTGGGAGGCCCTGCTCGGGCGCTTCCAGGGCTACCGCGAGCGCTGGCGGGGTCAGGGCTTCCTGGGCGCCTTCCAGGCCCTGCTCCAGGGTGAGGGGGTGGCGGCCAGGCTGCTCGCCGCGCCCCAGGGGGAGCGGCGGCTGACCAACCTGCTCCATCTGGCCGAGCTGTTGGCCGCGGCGGAGACCGAGCACCCCGGACCGGACGCCTTGCTGCGCTGGCTCGCCGACCGGCGCGCGGCCCCGGCCGTCGCGTCGGAGGAGGAGCAGCTCCGGCTGGAGAGCGACGATGACCTGGTCGCGATCGTCACCATGCACAAGAGCAAGGGGCTGGAGTACCCGGTCGTCTTTTTGCCCTTTCCCTGGACCCAGTTCAGCCCGCGGGGCAAGGGGCCGGTGCTCTTCCACCGCCCGGACGACCTGCGCGCCTGCCTCGATCTCGGCTCGCCGGACCAGGCGTCCAACCGCGCGCTGGCCGAGCAGGAATCCCTGGCGCAGCGCCTGCGCCTCCTTTACGTCGCGGTGACGCGTGCCAAGCAGCTCTGCGTCCTCTGCTGGGGACGCGTGAAGGGCGCTGAGCGCTCGGCGCTGGCCTATCTGCTGCACCCGGACCCTGGGGCCGAGCCCCCAGGCAGCCGCCTCGTCCGGCTCGACGATGCGGGCCTGCGGGGGGATCTGGCGGGGCTGGCGCGGGACGCCGCAGGCGCCATCGCGGTGTACGACCTCCCCGCGTCCAAGGGGACGCGGCGCGCGCGCGCCGCGACCCCGGCGGCCGAGCTCCAGGCGGCCCGTCCGGGGCGTGCCATCCCCCGCGACTGGCGCCTGGCGAGCTACTCCTGGCTCACCACCGGGGCGGAGGCGCAGTGGCCCGACCACGACCCGGGGCTTCCCTCCGATGACACGCGGAGGGGGGCCGAGGCCGGCCCAGTCGACGGGATCTTCCGCTTCCCGCGCGGCACCGAGGCCGGCCACTTTTTACATGCCCTGCTGGAGGGGCTCGATTTCCCGAGCGCGGCGGGCGGGGGCCTCCAGGCAACGGTGCTGCGCCTGCTCGCCCGCCACGGCCTTGAGCCGCAATGGGAGCCGACCTTGAGCCGGTGGGTCGGCCTGGTGCTCGACACCCCGCTCGATCCCGGTGGGCTGCGCCTGCGGGACGTGCGCGCCGAGTACCGGCTCACCGAGCTGGAGTTCCACTTCCCGCTCGGGCGCATCGATGCGGCCGGGCTGCGTGCGGCCCTGGCGCCGTTCGAGGGCTACCGCGGCGCCGCCGATGGGCTCGGTTTCGAGCCCGTCCGTGGGCTGATGAAGGGTTACATCGACCTGGTGCTCCGCCATGACGGCCGCTATTTCCTGGCAGACTACAAGTCCAACCACCTCGGCGACGGGCTGGAGGGCTACGGCCAGGCGGGGCTGGCGCGCGCCATGCGGGCGCACCGCTACGACCTGCAGGTGCTGATCTACACGCTCGCCCTGCACCTCTACCTTGGCAAGCGCCTGCCGGGCTACCGCTATACCGCGCACTTCGGCGGGGCCTATTACCTGTTCCTGCGCGGTATGCGCCCGGAGCAGGGCCCAGGCTATGGCGTCTGGCACGACCGCCCGCCCGAGGCCCTGATCGAGGCCCTCGCGGCCCTCGTTGCATCATGAGCGCTGACCTCGCCGTGCTGCGGGTGGCGGTTCAGTCCGGGGTACTGCGGCCGCTGGATCGGCACTTCGCCCGCTGGATGGCGGAGCTCGGTGGATCGGACGACCCGGCGCTCGCGCTCGCCGCAGCGCTCGTGAGCCGCCAGGTGGGGGAGGGGGACGTGTGCCTGGACCTCGGGGCCTACGCGGGGCGGCCAGTCTTCGCCGTCCCCGGCGGCCCGGCGCCCACACGTGCCCCGGCGCTGGGCGATTGGCGCTCGGCCCTGCGCATGTCTGCAGTCGTCGGCAGCCCCACAGACCCGGGGCCGTTGGTCCTCGATGGGCACGACCGGCTGTACCTGGGGCGCTACTGGCGGTTCGAGCAGGACCTGGTCGCCGCGCTCTCGGCGCGCTCGGGTCGTCTGGTCGGCGGCGTCGACCGAGGGCTGCTGGCGGCGGGTCTGGGGCGGCTCTTCCCGCCGACGGGCGAGCCACCCGACTGGCAGCGCGTCGCGGCGGCGCTCGCCGTACTCGCCCCGCTCTGCGTGATCTCGGGGGGGCCGGGGACCGGCAAGACACGTACGGTCACCGCCATGTTGGCACTCCTGATCGAGCAGGCCCGGGGCCGGGCGCTGCGCATCGCGCTGGCCGCGCCGACCGGGAAGGCGGCGGCGCGGCTGTCGGAGTCGGCCCGGCGAGCCCGCGCCGAGCTGCCGCTCGCGCCCGAGGTGGCCGCGGCGATCCCGGTCGAGGCGAGCACCCTGCACCGGCTGCTCGGCTTCCGGCCCGGGCGTGCGACCCCCAGGCACAACCCCGAGAACCCGCTGCACGCCGATGTCCTGGTGGTGGACGAGGCCTCGATGATCGATCTCCCGCTGATGGCTCGGCTGCTCGCCGCGCTCCCCGATCAGTCCCGGCTCATCCTGCTCGGTGACAAGGACCAGCTCGCCTCGGTGGAGGCCGGGATGGTGCTCGGGGACATCTGCGGCCAGGGGCGTCCGCTGCGCTACTCGGCGGGACTGTGCGACGCCCTCGCCGAGACCGCCGGGGTGCGGCTCGCGCCGGTGCGGGCGCCGCCCGTCGCGGATCAGCTCGCCGTCCTGCGGCGGAGCTACCGCTTCGGCCCGCAGAGCGGCATCGGGGCGGCGGCGCGCGCGGTGAACGCGGGTGATGCCGACGCCGCGCTCGAGGCCCTGGACGGCCGTCACCCCGATGCGGTGCGGATGGCGCTTGGCGCGTCGGATCTCAGAGGCTTCCTGCGGGACTGGCTCGTCCCCAGGTTCACCGCCTGCCTGTCGGCCGGGACGCCCAGTGTGGTCCTGGCGGGGCTCGGCGGCTTTCGCATCCTGTGCGCGGTGCGGGAGGGGCCCTTCGGGGTGGTGGCCGTCAATCGGCTCTGCGAGGCGGTACTAGCGGAGGCCGGACTGATCGCCCCGGGCGCGGCGGCGCACTACCCCGGCCGTCCGATCCTGGTGACGAGCAACGACTATGCCCTCGGGCTCTTCAATGGGGACGTCGGCATCTGCCTGCCGGACCCCACCGCGGGCGGGGCGTCGCGCGCCTGGTTTGAGACGGAAGAAGGGCCCCGCCGCGTGCTGCCGTCGCGCTTGCCGACGCACGAGAGCGTCTTCGCCATGACGGTGCACAAGAGCCAGGGCTCGGAGCACGAGGAGCTGGTGCTCGTGCTGCCGGAGGCGGAGAGCCGGGTGGTGACGCGCGAGCTGGTCTACACAGGGCTCACGCGGGCGCGGCGCCGGGTGACCCTGATCGCCTCGGCCCCATCGCTGGAGAGGGCGGTCCGGCAGCGGGTGCGACGCTCCTCGGGTCTCTACGACGCCCTCTGGGGGGTGGGCGAGGGGACCTCGCCCTAGCGGACGCTGAAGCGGCGCTCGCTCTCGGTCGGCAGGCTGGGGTACATTCGCCCGGCCGGGGGTAGATCCCAGGCGGGGGACGGCCGCCAAGAGGGGGACTCAGGGGGCAGGGACCAGGTGTTGCCGTAGTCCGCGCCTGGCTCCCATCCGAGGCCTCGATCGGGTCGCGTCGCGCCGCCGCGCTCCGGCGCGCGGTAGCCGTAGCCTTCACGCTGCCACCCGGGGTAGGACTGCTGGGGATAGGGCTCCGCGGGGTAGGGGTCCCAGCGATGCGGCTCGCGGCCGCGATCCTCGCGGGGCCGCTCGGGGGTCGAGTAGTAGGGCAGACCGTAGTCCGGTATCGGTGTGGCCGCCTCCATCCGCGCCCGCTCGCGTTCGTCGAGGGGACGGAAGCGGTAACGCTCGGGCTCCGACGCCTGCCAGGACGGGCCGGCGGAGGGCGGGGCGCCGAAGGACTCGGCCGACCGGCCCCTGTCGCGCCCGTCCCCGGGCCGGGGCTGCGCTGGCCCGGGCGGGGCATAGCCAGGCGGGCCATAGTAGCCGTAGTACCAGTCGCGGGCGCGCTCCTCGCTTGGCGGGGCGGGGCGAGTCTCCGGTCTGACCTCGGCCGCTGGCGCGGGTCGGGTATCCGCGGTCGGTCGTTCGTCGGGCTCGTCGCCGCCGCGCAGGAACAGCACGGCGAGCACCAACACCAGGGCGCCAATGATGGTCCAGCGTTTGTTTCGGGCCATGACGCTCCGCTCCGCCTAGCCGCCGAGTACCGCCTCGGCCTCCCCTGCCCCGCCCCGGATGGCGCGCTCGATGGGAAGGCCGACGGAAACTTTACCCGCGGATAAGTGTACGCGAGATCAGGTGGTGTTGCGCCGGGTGCGGAAGGCCGCCGGGGTGGCGCCGCCGCGTCCTCAAAGGGCCGCCTCCGCGACCTTCGCCTCGGCCTCCTTGTCGCGCTCGATCAGGGCGTAGGCCGAGTGGTTGTGGATGGATTCGAAGTTCTCCGACTCCACCACATAGGCGCCGACACGTTCGTCCTGATTCAGCCGCAGGGCGACGTCGCGCACCATGTCCTCGACGAACTTGGGATTGTTGTAGGCGCGCTCGGTCACGTACTTCTCGTCGGGGCGCTTGAGCAGTCCGTAGAGCTCGGAGGAGGCCTCCTTCTCGACCAGGTCGATGATCTCCTCGATCCAGATGAAGCCCCGATTGCGCACCTGCACGGTGACATGTGAGCGCTGGTTGTGGGCGCCGTAATCGGAGATCTCCTTGGAGCAGGGGCAGAGGCTGGTGACCGGGACGACCACCTTGATCGACATCTCGGGCTCGCCGTCGCGGATCTCGCCGATAAAGGTCACGTCGTAGTCGAGCAGGCTCTGCACCCCGCTGATCGGGGCGCGCTTGTTGACGAAGTAGGGAAAGCGCATCTCGATGTGGCCGGCCTCGGACTCCAGTCGCTCGGCCATCTCCCGCAGCATCTCCTTGAACGACGAGACGCTGATCTCCTTCTCGTGACTGTTGAGGATCTCCACGAAGCGGGACATGTGTGTCCCCTTGAAGTTGTGCGGCAGATAGACGTACATGTTGAAGGTCGCCACCGTATGCTGCTCGCCGTCGCTGCGGTCGCGAACGCGCACCGGGTGGCGGATGTCCTTGATCCCGACCTTGTCGATGGCGATGCGGCGGCTGTCCGCGCTGCCCTGTACATCAGCGATCGACGGCACGACCGTCACGGTCTTGAGCGCAGATTCCACGGGGTGGGTCCTCAAACAGGTTACGGCGACGGACGGGAACGCTAGGGGCTGGGCAGACCCGGAAAACGGGCAGCGATCCCGGAAATTGCCGAAGGTGGTTGGGCGATGCGTTCACTCCGCTCGCTGCGCAAGATCGGGGCCGCTGCGCGGAAACCCAAGCGGCGCGGGGTGCTGCGGTTCGGATGGCAAGTCTCAGCGGTCGCGCTTCACCATGTAGGCGGCGATCCAGCGCAGTGGATCGGCCCGGCCGTCGAGCGGCGCCAGGCTCGCTAGGGCCTGGTCGATCAGGCTACCGGCGGCCTCCCGCGCGGCACTGAGCCCCATCAGGGCGGGGTAGGTGGCCTTTTCTTGGGCCTGGTCCTTGCCGCCGGTCTTACCGAGCAGGACGGGGTCGCCTTCGACATCCAGGATGTCGTCGCGGATCTGGAAGGCAAGGCCCAAGCACTTGGCATAACGGTCAAGGCCCTCGGCGAGCGGGCGTGCGAGTCCGGGCGATGCCTGGGTTGCCATGCGCACCCCGCCGCGGATCAGTGCCCCGGTCTTATGGATATGGATGTTCTCCAACATGGCGAGGTCGATCTCACCCCCCTCGGCGGCGAGGTCCAGGGCTTGGCCGCCGGCCATGCCGCGGGAGCCCGCGGCGCGCGCGAGGGTCTCGATCATGCCGACGCGGGCGGCGGGTCCGCCGGGCAGGGCCTCGTCGCTCGCCAGGACCTGGAAGGCCAGGGTCTGGAGGGCATCGCCGGCGAGGATGGCGGTTGCTTCGTCGAAGGCGCGATGACAGGTCGGGCGGCCGCGACGCAGATCGTCGTCGTCCATCGCCGGCAGGTCGTCGTGGATCAGCGAGTAGGCGTGGATCAGCTCGACCGCGCAGGCCGCGCCGTCGAGGTCCTCGGGGGCGAGCCCGATCGCCTCCGCGGTGGCGTAGACCAGGGTGGGGCGGATGCGCTTGCCGCTGCCCAGTGCGGCATAGCGCATCGCCTCGTGCAGCCGGGTCGGGTGGATCCCGGCAGGCGGCAGCCAGTGGTCGAGGGCCGCCTCCACCCGCGCGCGGCAGCGGGCGCGGAACGAGCCGAGGTCTTGGTTAGGCATCGCCGGTGAAGGGCTGCGGCTCGGCGTCGGCGGACTTTGCGGTGAGGATGCGGACCTTCTGCTCGGCCTCGTCGAGCGCCTTCTGGCAGGTGCGGGTGAGGCCGACGCCGCGCTCGAAGGCGGCGAGCGACTCCTCCAGGCTGAGATCCCCCTTCTCCAGGGTGTCGACCAGGGACTCGAGCTCGCGCAGGGCGTCCTCGAAGCTCTGCGGCGGGGGAGGGGCTTTCGCGGGCATGGGTTTGAAACAGCCTTTCGGGCTACGGTAACTTACGGCGATTTTGGGGTCAACGCCGCTGCCTCTCGCTAACCCCTTGTCTCTCCCGTATCGACTTAGAGGAACAAGCGCTTGACCATGAGTGGGAACTACGACGCCGCGGCCATTGAGGTCCTGAGCGGGCTCGACCCGGTGCGCAAGCGCCCGGGGATGTACACGGACACCACCCGCCCGAACCACCTCGCCCAGGAGGTCATAGACAACAGCGTCGATGAGGCCATCGCCGGCCATGCCCGCCGCATCGAGGTCGTCCTCTTCGCCGATGGCTCGCTCCAGGTGCGCGACGACGGGCGCGGGATGCCGGTCGACATGCACCCCGAGGAGGGCATGCCCGGGGTCGAGGTGATCCTCACCAAGCTGCATGCGGGCGGCAAGTTCTCGACCGACAACTACCGCTTCTCCGGTGGCCTGCACGGGGTCGGGGTGTCGGTGGTCAACGCCCTCTCGCGCCACCTGGAGGTCTGGGTGCGGCGCGGCGGGCGCGAGTACAACATGGCCTTCGCCCATGGAGACAAGGTCTCGGAGCTGGAGGAGATCGGCACGGTCGCGCGCAACGACCGCGGGACGACGCTGCGCTTCTGGCCGGATGAGCGCTACTTCGACACGCCCAAGTTCTCGCTGCGCCAGCTCACCCACCTGCTCCAGGCCAAGGCGGTGCTCTGCCCGGGGCTCAGGGTCAGCTTTCGCGACGAGGCGAGCGGCGAGGAGCAGGTCTGGTGCTACGAGGACGGCCTGCGGGACTATCTGGTGCAGTCACTGGCCGGCGTCGTCACCGTCCCGGAGGAGCCCTTCGTCGGCAACTTCGAGGGGACCAGCGAGGCGGCGAGCTGGGCCCTGGTCTGGCTCCCCGAGGAGGGCGATCCGGTCGCCGAGAGCTATGTCAACCTGATCCCCACGGTCCAGGGCGGGACCCACGTCAACGGGCTGCGCACCGGGCTCACCGAGGCCCTGCGCGAGTTCTGCGAGTTCCGCAACCTGCTCCCGCGTGGGGTCAAGCTCGCCCCGGAGGACGTCTGGGGGCGGCTCTCCTACATCCTCTCGGTCAAGCTACTCGACCCCCAGTTCTCCGGCCAGACCAAGGAGCGCCTCTCCTCGCGCGAATGCGCGGCCTTCGTCTCCGGTGTGGTCAAGGATGCCTTGAGCCTCTGGCTCAACCAGCACGTCGCCGAGGCCGAGCGCATCGCCGAGATCGCGATCGGCGCCGCCCAGGTGCGCCTGCGCGCCGGCCGCAAGGTGGTCCGCAAGAAGGTCACCCAGGGCCCGGCCCTGCCCGGCAAGCTCGCGGATTGCACCTCCACCGACCCCGAGCGCAGCGAGCTCTTCCTAGTCGAGGGCGACTCGGCCGGTGGCTCGGCCAAGCAGGCCCGCGACCGGGAGTTCCAGGCGGTGATGCCGCTGCGCGGCAAGATCCTGAACACCTGGGAGGTGGATCCGGCCGAGGTCTTGGGCTCGCAGGAGGTGCACGACATCGCGGTGGCGATCGGCGTCGACCCCGGGAGCGACGACCTCTCGCGCCTGCGCTTCGGCAAGGTCTGCATCCTCGCCGATGCCGACTCCGACGGGGCGCACATCGCGACCCTGCTCTGCGCGCTCTTCCTGCGGCACTTTCCCAAGCTGGTGCAGGAGGGTCACGTCTTCGTCGCCATGCCCCCGCTCTACCGCATCGACGCCGGCAAACAGGTGTTCTATGCCCTCGACGACGGCGAAAAGAAGGGCGTGCTCGACCGCATCGCGGCGGAGAAGATTAAAGGCAAGGTCAGCGTGCAGCGTTTCAAGGGCTTGGGGGAGATGAACCCCTTGCAGCTCCGCGAGACCACCATCCACCCCGACACGCGTCGCCTGGTGCAGCTTACCGTTGAAGCGGGCGACGACAGCAACAACTTGATGGATATGCTGTTAGCCAAGAAGCGGGCCGCCGACCGGCGTGCCTGGCTCCACGAGAAGGGTGATCTGGCGGCGGTTGCCGTCTAGCGTCCCTCTCCCAGCCGATTCCCGGACACCAAGACCATGACCCCATTCCGTTACGGACACGCGGCGGCCGAAGACTGGCAGGGGGCCATCGAGCGCTGTCTCGAGGCCCTTGGCCCAGCGCCGGAAAGTGGCAACCTGGGCTTCCTCTATGTCACCGACTCGCTCGCCGCGCACATGGGCGAGGTGCTCGATCGGTTTCGGACCGCAACGGGGGTAGACCACTGGGTGGGTACGGTCGGCATGGGGATCTGCGCCACCGGCGTCGAGTACTACGAGCAACCGGCCGTGGCGGCCATGGTGGCGGAGCTCCCGCCGGACTCCTTCCGCGTCTTCCCCGCGGTGGTGAAGAGCCTGGAGGACTTCGATGCCCGCCACCGCGACTGGATCGCCGAGCATCGGCCGTACCTCGGCCTGGTCCACGGCGACCCCTCCAACCCGCTCACCGAGGCCCTGATCCAGCAGCTCGCGGCACGAACCACCGCCGGATTTCTGGTTGGGGGGCTCGCAAGCTCGCGCGACCGGGTCTATCTCTACGCCGATGGGATCACCCAAGGCGGTGTGGCCGGTGTGCTCTTCGCCGAGCAGGTCGGTGTGCTTACCCGACTCAGCCAGGGCTGCTCGCCGATCGGTCCCCAGCACAGCATCACCGAGGCCCAGCGCAACATCATGATCCGCCTCGACGGCGAGCCGGCCCTTGCGGTGCTCAAAGAGGACGTGGGTGAGATCCTGGCGCGTGACCTCACCCGCATCGGCGGATATATCTTCGTGGGCCTTCCCATTGCGGGGTCGGACACCGGCGACTACCTGGTGCGCAACCTGGTGGGGATCGATCCCCGCAACGAGCTGGTCGCGATCGGCGACATGGTCGAGCCCGGGACGCAGATGATGTTCTGCCGCCGCGACGCCGGCACGGCTCGGGAGGACCTGAGCCGGATGCTGGCCGCGCTGCGTGGCCGCCTCTCGGCTCCGCCGCGGGGCGCAATCTATGTCTCCTGCCTCGGGCGCGGCGTGAACCTCTTCGGCCCCCACTCCGAGGAGCTGCGGATCATCCAGGACGAGCTGGGCGACTTCCCGCTCGTCGGGTTCTACGCCAACGGGGAGATCTCCCAGGACCGTCTCTACGGCTACACGGGCGTGCTCACGCTCTTCACCTGAGTCCGAGGACGGGGCTCAGGCGGGACGCCGATCCGACAGTCCCGTCAGTGCCCAAAGGGCATCGAGCTCGGAGCGCAGCCGCGCCACCTCCGCCTCCAGCTCCGCCATGCGTCCCGTCTCCGGCGGAGCCGCCGCCCGCACCCCCGGGGCGGATGCTGCCGCCTCCACCGGACCGCAGAGGAGATGCGCGTAGCGCTCCTCCCGCTGCCCGGGCAGGCGCGGCAGGCGGACCACGAGCGGCGGCTCGCGGCCCGCCAGCCCCTCCAGGGCCGTTTCGACTGCGGGCAGATCGGCAAACTCCGCCATGCGCCCGGCGTTGGTGCGCAGCTCCCCTGTCGTTTGGGGGCCGCGCAGCATGAGCGTCGCGATCAGCGCCTGCTCGGCGCGGTCGAGGCGATAGCCCGACGCCATCTTGTGGTCGTAGCGCTCGGTGCGCCCGGCGAAGCTCGCGTGAATCAGCCCGCGGTCGCGCAGGGTGTTGACGACGTGCCCGACTTCCCCCGCGCTCAACTGCATGACGGGGTCGCGGCTGGTCTTCTGGTTGCACGCCTGGACGAGGGCGTTCACCGTCAAAGGATAGACATCCGGCGTGGTGCGCTGCTTCTCCATCAAGCAGCCGAGCACGCGGGCCTCGACGGCGCTCAGCAGGTTCATCTCATCGGGCATGTTCTCGGGGCTCCGGAATGGCATGGGGACGATCGGGTGCGCAAATCACCGACCCGCGCATCAATTGGCGATCCCGGCCAGAACATGAGCACGGACGTCGACAAGCGCGGTTTCCGGGCTCCTTCCGCTCCAGTCGCTTGGGGCGCTTGAAGCTGGCGGGGCCTTCCGCCCCGTGCGGGAAGCGTCGGATTGCTCATCATCTCCTTAACGCCAATCTCCGTCGCGTGATTCAGGAAAGCAACGCGGCCGGTGACGAGCGCCAAGGCTGGTCTAAGGCACCTGAGGCCATCCGCGGCCTCCGGATCCTGGCGATCCCTGCCAGGACGACGGTTGGTTGTCCCGGCTCGCTGTCGTTCCGGTAGGGAACGCCCTCACCTAGCCGTCAGGGACGGCTTCCGTGCCCTCGTCTCGCGTCCGCCAGGCGAGTCGCTGGGGAATTACACTCATCACCTCGCAGCGCGCGGACGGGGCCACCGACGGGCCTCGCACATAGCCCCGTTGCGGCCTGATCGTCCGCCTGCGGCGGGATCGCCCGAGCGGGCAAGCCGCCGGCGAGAGGCTCCGTTTCGTCGGGGCGGGGGCGCGGGGCCGATTCGCGCGCGAGCCTTGCCAGGGCGGAGCCTGGCAACGAAATCGAGTCACGGAAGGTCCTTGGGGGCGGCCCGTTTGAGCCGTCCACAGCCGGCCGAGCCATCCCGCCGTGCGATCGGCCGAAGGATGGTCGGCCGGCGAGATGGGCCTCCGGCCGGCACGACCGCCCGCCCCTGCGGGCCGCTCCCGGCGATGCGAGCGCGTACCGGCCGGGTCTTGTCCTCAGTGCTGCTCGGTGAGGATCAGCTCTGGGTAATAGGTCTTCTCTGGGTCCTGGGCCGAGAGCTCGGCGGCCTTTTTCTCCGCCTCACCGTAGGTCATCTCACCCTCCAGGTGTCCCTTCTCGAACTTGACCTTGTGCCGCCAGCCGACGCGGTAGCCGGGGTCATTGACACGCCGCCAGAGTGGGTCGCCCTTGGATGCGAAGCGTTCGGACATGCTGTGCTCTCCTCGTTGTTCGTGGGGGTCAAACGCAGCCGGTGGGCTTGGGTAGCCCACCCCACTTGCAGATCAGCTTCATCGGTCCCTTTTTGAAGATTCCGTAGAGGTCCTTGGTGGACACCCCGGTCTTCTTGGCAAAGATACGAATCGGTGGGACCACGCCGTCGTTGTCGTACATCGCGCGGGCCTCGCGGATGAAGCCCAGGATCTGTTCGTCGATCTCGAATTCGTCGGCCTTTGCGAGCTCGACCGCGACCTCCTCGCTCCAATCATCACGGTTGACGAGGAAACCCTCGCCATCGACAGGGACGCTGAGCGCCATTGCAACACCTCCGTTGGCAGAAACCAGGATGGGATTAAGCTTGTCCTCGAAGGATGCGGTCGAATGGCGGCGATTCTACCCTGTCCGACGTAAGGTTAGGCGCGGCGCCCTTGGGGATCAGGTGAGGGAGCGCAGGGAGGCGTCGACGTCGGACACGGTCGCGATCGGCTGTTGGAAGTGCAGCCGCTGCAGCCGCTCGCCCCGGCCGAGGTCGAGACCCCAGGGGTCGATCCCGGCCACCCGGACCTCGTCATGGGTCCCGGCGCGCCAGCAGGTGTGAAGGGTCCGAGGATGTCGCCGCTCCACGTGCTCGACGAGGTCCGACTCGGTCAGCTCGTCGAATCCCAGGGCGGCCAGGACGCGCTCGGTGCCGAGCCAGCGCGCGGTGGCGAATCCACCGTTGAAGTGGAAACGCCTCGGGACCAGTCGGTAGAAGCGAAAACCCAGTGACTCGAAGTAGCCCCGCGTGTGCGGGAAATAGCGCAGGTAGCGCCGCGCGGCCGCCGCGTCCTCGGCGGGCAGGGGCGAGCAATCCGCCGGGCAGGTGAGGCGCGCGCTGCGCTGGACGTCGTCGGCCTCGGCGTCGTGCACCGTGAGGGCACAGCGCGGGTCGGCCGCGAGGTTGCGGCTGTGCTGGGCGAGGGGGCTGAGGAGCAGGATCGGCAGGCCCCCGGCGTCGAGACAAAAGGGTACGACCGAGCCGAAGGGATAGCCGGGGTCGGCCAGGCTGTGCGTGGAGATCAGCCCGCGGAAGGCCCCGGTCCACAGCCGCCGGGCCAGCTCGACCCCGCTGATGCCGGGCTGCGGCGCCGGTGGTGTTGCGGCCTCAGTGGTCCCGGGGGGCACGGATGGCCTCGAGCACCCCATCCCAGAAGCGGATGCGGGCGCAGATCGCCTCTTCCGCCGCGGTCTGCGCCTCCTCGACCTTCACCGGATCATCCCGGCACAGGGTCGCGAGGAGCTGTAGCGAGAGCGGCCCGTGGAAGTCCTCGTCGAGGTGGATGTGGCGCGCCAGATAGAAGTGGAACGCGGGTGCCTGGGGCTCGCTCACGTGTGTCTCGCGCAGGATGCGGCGAAACATGTCGGGGATGATCTGCTCGCGGCCCACCGCCAGGGCGGCGGCGACCGCATGCGGCTTGTCCTCGCGGATGAAGCAGAAGGTGGTCTGCGAGAAGTAACGCGCCGGCAGCGGGACCATCTCGTCGTAGAGCGCCGCGTCGATCCCCCGCTCGCGCACCAGCTTGAGGAACCGCCCGGGCAGCTCGGCGTCGGCGCCGACCTCGGCCATCGCCCGGCAGTAGAGCTCGAAATGGCTGCCGTAGACGGGCTTGCCGTCCGCGCCCGGCGCCGTGTCCGATTCCTCCTCGAGCACAAGCTGGTTGATGAAACGGCGCAGAGCCGGCTCGCCCTGGGGCATCCAGGGCACCTCGATCGGCGCGATATGGAGCTGCAAGTATTTGACCAGCGACATGAAGTCCCACACGGAGAAGACGTGGTGCCGCATGAAGACCCGCAGGTCGTCGATGGTGTGCAGGGATTCGTAGATCGGGTGGCGGGTGAGCTCGTCCTGGAGTGGACGGATGTGCTCGAGGCTGATCTCTGCCATGCGGGGGTCCTCGTACTTCGGGGTGGGCCGCGCGGCGGCATGGGGCTCGCAGCGCCATGCTGGCCGTTAGCCGGACGCGGCGCCCGGGCCACAGCGAAACGGACGAGCGCCGATGGACCGCTCGGGCGTTGAAGGATACGCCCGAGGCTGAGCGGCGGGCTACCGCTAGCGCAGCCCGAACCGGATCGGCACCCGCAGGGGCCAGCGGTCGCGGCCAAGCTCCGGGGGGATCGGCCGGAAGCGACCGAGTCGCGCGAGGGTCTCCAGGCCCGCCTGGTCGAGCAGCGCCGACCCGGAGGCCGAGGCGATCTGCACCCCGGTGATGCGCCCGTCGGCCTCGATGACGAAGGACAGGGTCACCGTGCCCTCGATCCCATCCTGGCGCGCGGCCTTGGGATAGAACCGGTGCCGGGCGATCGCCTGCTGCAGGGCGCTCAGGTAGCGCTGCTCGATCGTCGCCTTAGCGACCCGGGTGTCTGCCCGGGTCGCGGCGCCGCCAGCCGCGGCGGACGAGACGGCGGTCGAGGCCGGGGCTGCCTTCGGGCGTGAAGCGGTGGGCTTGGGCACCGCCTTGGGCGTGGGCTTTGGCTGCTGCTGGGGTCTGGGTTTGGGCGGCGCCTGTGGGGGTGGCTCAGGCTCAGGCTCAGGCTCAGGCTCAGGCTCAGGCTCAGGCTCAGGCTCAGGCTCAGGCTCAGGCTCAGGCTCAGGCTCAGGCTCAGGCTCAGGCCGCCGCTACCAGCTCAGGACCGGGGACCGCTTCTGCTCGAAACATGTCCAGGCGCACCCCCACCGGCGCCTCGCTACCCTCGCCCAGCGCGCCCTGCGTCCCGCCATGCAGGAAGGCGAGCACCAGCCCGGCGTGGAGCAAGGCCGAGAGGGAGAAGGCGAGCCAGCCGCAGCGGCCGCAGGTGGCGCGACGGGTCACGGCCGGCGGGTGAGGATCGTCAGCCGCTCGAGCCGCTGTGCCTTGAGCAGATCGACCACCGCGACGAAGGCGGCGAAGCGGGTATCGGCGTCCACCCGCAGGATGATCGGCGTCTGCCGGTCGAGCGCCGCGAGCCGCCCGGCGAGGCCGTCGAGCGGCAGCGGGTCGCTGTCGAGAAAAAGCGTCCCGGTGCGGTCGATGCCGATCTCGACCGGTTGCTCGGGCGCAGGCTCGGTCATGCCCTCGGCCGGCGGGAGGCGGATGTCGAGCCGCCCCTCCACGATGAAGGTCGCGGTGGTGAGCACGATGGCGAGCAGCACGAGCATGATGTCGATGAAGGGGATGACGTTGATCGTGTCCATGCGTTTCATGCGGGCTGCTGCCCCCGCCAGCGCACCTTGAGGACGTCCACTTTGCGCAGCAGCGCGTTGTAGAAGATGATCGCCGGGATCGCGACCAGCAGCCCCAAGGCCGTGGCCTTGAGCGCCAGCGCCAGGCCCAGCATGATGGTCCCGGCCTCGATGCTCCCGGCCTGGCCGATGTCGTAGAAGCTGATGAGGATGCCCAGCACGGTCCCCAGCAGGCCGACGTACGGGGCGTTGGCGCCGATGGTGGCGATCGCGGTGAGGTTGCGGGTCAGCGCGATGTCGAGCTCCCCGGCGTCGCGGAAACGGGTGAGATCCACCCGGCGCAGGAACAGATAGCGCTCGATCACGAAACCGACGAGCAGGAAGCTCATCAGGCCGAGGACGCCGAGCACGGCGAAGTCGAGATACTCCTTCAGATATGGCACGGTCGTCTCTCCGGTCTGGTCGCGCCGCGCTCGCCCCGTGAGCACGGCCTATGTCTTGGCCTTCGCAGTGGGGCTGCTGTCGGCGCTGCACTGCATCGGGATGTGCGGCGGCATCGTCGGCGCGCTCGCCTTCTCCGTCCCGGAGCGCACCCGGCGGGATTGGCGGCGCCTCGTGCTCTTCCTGACCGCCTACAACGCCGGGCGGATCGCCACCTACGCCCTCGCCGGCGCCCTGTTCGGCGGCGTCGGTGGGGCCATGATCGGCGCCGGCGAGGGCGCCCGGCTGCACGACGTGCTGCGCTGGGTCGCGGCGGTCGTAGTGATCGGCATCGGGCTCTACATCGCCGGGTGGCTCCCTCGGGCCATCGGCATCGAGCGCCTGGGCGAGCCGATCTGGCGCTGGCTGGAGCCGCTCGGCCGGCGCCTGCTGCCGGTGCAGACGCTTCCTCGGGCGGTGCTCTACGGTGCCGTCTGGGGTTGGCTGCCCTGCGGGTTGGTCTACACCATGCTGATCAGTGCCCCCGCGCGTGGCGGCGCTGCCGCCGGCGCCCTGTACATGGCGCTCTTTGGGCTCGGCACCCTCCCGGTCATGCTGGTCACCGGGCTCTTCGCCGGCCGGATCTACCGCTTCGCCTCAGACCCGCGGCTGCAGGCCGCCGCCGGCATCGTCGTGATCGCGCTGGGGCTGTTTACCCTATTTTTTCAAGGATACAATGAACCCCTGGGTTGATCACCCGCCGTTCACCGCGGGCCCGGAGTTTCCGTATGCATGAAGGACAACCGATGATCGGCGATGCCCCGGCGTTTCGGCGGGTCGTCAAGGCGGCGCAGGTGGTGGCAGCGACCGACGCATACGTCCTGCTGCTCGGGGAGACCGGGACCGGAAAGGGCCTCTTGGCACGGGCCATCCATGCCAAGAGCCGGCGCGCCGAGCGACCTTTCCTGGAGCTCCGGTGCGCCGGGCTGTCGGACACCGACCTCGACCGCGAGCTAGTCGGCACTGGCGCCGACACCGAGGGCGCCACCCTCTTCCTCGATGAGGTCGCGGAGCTGTCGCTCCCCAGCCAGGCGCGGCTGCTGCGGTTTCTCGAGGCGCGGGGCGCTGGTCGCGGGGGCGGTCTGCGGGTGATCGCCGCCAGCGCGCGCGACCTTTGGGCCGCGGTCGAGTCGGGCGAGCTGCGGCGTGACCTCTACTACCGGCTCTACGTGGTGCCGCTAGAGCTGCCGCCGCTGCGCGAGCGGGCCCAGGACATCGGGCCGCTGCTTGCGCACTACCTGCGCAGGGCCGCCCTCGGCCACGGGCTAGAGGCCCCAAGTCTCTCGGCGGCGGCCGAGCGCCAGCTCCGTCGCTATTCCTGGCCGGGCAACGTGCGCGAGCTGGTCAACTTCTGTGAGCGCATCGTCATCCTGTTCGCCGGGTGCGACGTCGGGGCAGAGAACCTGCCGTGGGAGATCCGCCGCGGTGACGGCGGCTCGGAGGCGGCGGTCGGTTTCCGGCTGCCCGCCTCGGGGGTGAATCTGCGCGAGCTGGAGATCGACGTTATCCGGCAGGCCCTTGCGATCTCCGGCGGCAACAAGAGCCGGGCCGCGCGTCTGCTGAGCCTGAGCCGCGACACCCTCCTCTACCGGATGCAGAAGTACCTCATCCAGGCCTGAGCGACCCGCGGCGCCAAGGCGCCGCGGTCACCCGCAAGCACGCTGGCCCGCGCGCTGACGGCCCCGCGCGGGGCCCGCTAGCGATGCTTCTTGCCGACGTTCTCCATGTGACGGACCCAGATCCCGAATGCGCCGACGGGCGAGGCGCTGTGGCGGCGCCCCCGGAAGGTGCCGAAGCAGCGCTCGTCGTCGCCGCCGAAGCGCGCGGAGCCGACGGCGAGCAGGCCAAGGATGACGAGCACGTCGACCACCAGGGCCGCGACCAGCATCGAACCGTGCAGGGGTGGGTTGGCGTACAGCCAGTCCATGATCTGGGCGTAATACGTCAAGAACGCCCATATGGAGCCGAAGAGCAGGGCCACCGCCAGCAGGCTGAAGAAGTCGGCGATGCGCTCGTGGGTGCGGGAGAAGCTCTTGATCTCTCGGCAGACGGTCATCGTGGAGGCACTCCTCTGGCTGGGTTCGGTTGTTGCGGGCATGCCCCATCATGAGGCGGGCGGGAGGATACGTGCCCGGCCCGGCGCAGGCAACGGGCTGTGGGAAGGGGATGGGGCGACGGGTATAGTAGCGCCCGCACAATCGGGAGGGGGTCCAGTGAGCGCATTCGAAGAACTCATCAAGGGGCTTAACGGGATCGTCTGGGGCCCCCCCATGCTGGTGCTCATCCTAGGCACCGGCTTCTTCTTGATGATCGGCCTGCGGCTGATGCCGCTGCTGCGCCTGGGTTTCGGCTTCCGCGCCCTGTGGGCCGGGCGCACGGCGCAGGGCCAGGGCGACATCACACCCTTCAACGCGCTGATGACCGCCCTCTCGGCTACGGTGGGCACCGGCAACATCGCCGGGGTGGCGACGGCGATCGCCATCGGCGGACCGGGTGCACTCTTCTGGATGTGGATGACGGCGTTGGTGGGGATGGCCACCAAGTACGCCGAGACGGTGCTCGCCATGCGCTACCGCGAGGTGGACGAGGCCGGCAACCACCTCGGCGGTCCGATGTACTACATCAAGCACGGCATGGGGCCGCGCTGGCTCTGGATGGCGGCCGCCTTCGCCTTGTTTGGGCTCCTCGCCGGGTTTGGTATTGGCAACACGGTCCAGGCGAACTCGGTGGCCGACGCGGTAGAGGCGTCCTTCGGGGCCCCGGATTGGGTCACGGGGCTCGTGATGGCGGCCCTGGCAGGGCTCGTCTTGATCGGCGGGATCCGCCGCATCGGTGAGGTCGCGGGTAAGCTGGTCCCGTTCATGGCCTTCTCTTACGTGGGCGGCGGGCTGATCGTGCTCGGGATGAGCCTGGATCAGATCCCCTCGGCCCTGTCGTTGATCATCCACTCCGCGTTCACCGGAACGGCGGCGGGTGGCGGCTTCGCGGGCGCGACCGTCTGGCTGGCGATTCAGTTCGGCGTCGCGCGAGGCATCTTCTCCAACGAGGCGGGTCTTGGGAGTGCCCCCATCGCGCACGCCGCCGCGAAGTCCGACGACCCGGTGGCCCAGGGTACCCTGGCGATGATCGGGACCTTCATCGACACCCTAGTGATCTGCACCATCACCGGCCTGGTGATCGTCGTGTCGGGGGAGTGGGTGTCCGGGCAGAGCGGAGCCGCGCTCTCCTCGCTGGCCTTCGAGCACGGGCTGCCGGGGTACGGCGCACACCTGGTCGCCTTCGGGCTGATCCTCTTCGCCTACACGACCATCCTCGGGTGGAGCGTCTATAGCGAGCGCTGTGCGGAGTACCTGTTCGGCCTGCGCGCGGTGCGGCCGTTCCGGGTCGCTTGGGTGCTGGCGATCCCCATCGGCGCGATCGCCGAGCTGGAGTTTATCTGGCTGGTGGCCGATACGCTCAACGCCCTGATGGCGCTGCCCAACCTGGTCGCGCTCCTGGTGCTGAGCCCGGTGGTGTTCAAGCTGACGCGGGACTACTTCGACGGCAGGCGCGCCGGGTCGGAATAGGTCTGAGCCCCGCCCAACCTGGCCGCGGGCCTCAGCCCGCCTTGGAGCCCCCCAGACACTGGGGGGACTCGCGCGCGACCCCGCCCTTCTCGAACCACTCCTCGGGGGTCCAGGTATGCAGCGCCAGCGCGTGCAGCCCGCCGCCGAGCTCCTGCGCGAGCAGGCGGTTGATCAGGCGGTGACGGCCGACCAGGCCCTGACCGCCGAAGGCCTCGCTCGCCACGACGACCTTGAAGTGCGACTCGGCGCCCTCGGGGACGTTGTGGTTATGGCTCTCGTCGATCACCTCCAGGTGCAGGGGTGACAGGGCGGTCTGTAGCGCTTCTTCGATCCGTTGTTTGCGGTTCATGTTGTCGGTTGGAGGCTGTGGTTGACCCAGTCTTGGTCGAGGAGATAGTGGCGCCCGGATGGGCCTGCAACGGCGGTCACCGCTCCTCAAGGGGGCCGATCCCGATCACCTCCTGGTCCTGCCAGGTCAGGGCCGACTCGACGACCCGCTCCAGCAGCGGCCTGGTCGCCGGCTCCAGCAGGCGCTGGCGGTCGAGTCCCTCGGTCCAGCCGTAGAGGCCGTGGACCAGGTCGTCGGCGCCGCGGACCTGGTGCGCGATGGCGTGGAGGACGCGGGCGAGCTCGCTGCGCGTGGGCCCGGTGCCGAGATGCTGGAAGAGCTCGCGCAGCGCGGCGAAGAGCGGCTGGGCCGTTTCCGCCAACCCGAAGTCGGACGGCTGGTAGTCGATTTGCCGCGCGGAGGCCCGCCCCACCCAGACTCGGAAGCTCACCCGTTGCAGCGAGTGGAACAACGGCTCCTCGGAGATCAGGAGCACCCGTAGGTTGCTTGCGTTGGCATAGAAGCGTGCCCCGCGGAAGGTCCAGGAACGGTCGCAGATCAGGCGGTGGACGCGCAGGTGCTCGCGGAAGTCCGCCATCTGGAGCTGATCCAAGATCAGCGCCGTGGTCACTCCCTCGCTGTAGGCGCAGGCCTCGCTTACCACCTGGTCGAGGCGGTCGATGGGCGGCTCCTCGCGCCCGAGCTCGTCGCGGCTCGGCGGCAGGATCACCTCCGGGAGCGGTGGGCTCTGCTCGCTGAAGTCGTGGTAGATGACGTGCCAACCCAGGGCGCCGGCGAGCGCGGTGGCGAAGGCGGTCTTGCGCCGGTCGGAGTCGCCCTCGATGTTGAGCGCCCGGAGCTCCCTGGTGGGGCTCTCCAGCAGGCAGCGGATGGGAAAGGCGTAGTCCTCGTTCGACTCGAAGCCGTGCTCGGCCATCCGCTCTCGCAGGTCGTGCGGGGGGGCCATCATCCGGAGTGCCGCGGGGAGGGGATGACGGCCGTGGCCGCGGCTCCGCCGGCGATCAGCGAGAGGACCGCCAGCAGCCACGGGAGACGAGCCAGAGGCACCGCCCGCACGGCGCGGTCTGGGCGTTGCCGGAAGACATCGCGGCAGGCGTGCATGTCGGACTGGGGCCTAGCCGATGCTGCGCCAGAACGGGGAGTCCTGGGCGAGGAACTGATCGAAACGCAGATAGTGCGACCCGTCGCACGAGAAGTTGAGTCCGACCATTCCGTTGAAGAGGTTGAGCGAGCCCGAGCGCAGGTAGATCACGTCGTCGGCGAAGCGCAGGCGGCGGAAGCCGTCCAGGATCGGGCGGACCGCGTCCTTGGGGATCAGGGCCTTCTCCGGGTAGGGGTGATGCGGGTAGGCCAGGCAGATGTCCGGGTCGACCAGGGCCTCGTAGGCCAGGATGCGGTAGCAGAAGGGGTCAGCCACCAGCCAGATCGTCGCCCGGCTGCTCGAGAAGTGGAGCTTGGTGTGGAACACGCCGCTTTCGGTGACCAGCTCCTCCACGACCGGGAGGACCGAGTCGATGTTCTGATCCATCAGGCTATCGACTCGCTGCTGCTCGAACAGCGAGCCGCGGATGGCGGGATCGCCCTTGATCTGCTGCCAGTGGTCGGGCTCGGGATAGAGCTTGCGCGTCAGCGGCAGGCTGCGCAGGTCGAAGTCGGCCCCGAGGTACCCGAGGTGGCGTCCCCCGTTCTGTACCCATTGGATCGCGGTGAGCGATGGGCGCCCGGCGCGGAGACTGATGTAGGCCTCCGACAGCAGTAGCCCGCCGGGGGGGATCGGCTTCTGGAGGTAGGGGCGCTCGGAGCGGTCGCGTCCGAAGTCGCTCGCGATCAGGCCCTCGGCGGCCACGTTGTCGCTGATCTGGATGCCGTCGCTGTCGAGGGCGTAGAGAAAGCGGCAGTGCGGGACCGTGCGCAGCCCGCTGCTGAGGACCGCGTCGAGGCGCTGGCGATGCGGCCAGCAGGCGGCGCAACGCGCCGCGAGGAAGGCCAGCGGCTCGACCAGCAGGTTGTAGAGTGCGGTGCGCTGGCGCGCCACGCTCGCCTGGATCGCGGGTGTCATCGGGCTGGAGATGGGGCTTGGTTGCGCGACATTCTACCAACCGCCCATGGCGATGGGCGGAGACCTCGCCGGCGTTGGTGGGCCGCGCGGCGATCTGCGAAGCGGAAGCAAAACGGCCGGGCAAAAAAAAGCGCGACGGGGGACGTCGCGCTCGAAATACCACCAAAGGAGGATGGAGGAGTGCACTGAACCACGAAGTGATTCAGTACATCAACAGTTTCTTAAATACCGAAGGATATGTCAACCCCCGTTCGGCAAGAGAGGCTGCGCGGGTGAAAGCGGAGGCGTCCCGGCGGGCGGGGCGCCTCGTGCTGGGATCGGGTCAGTCGGGGAAGGGGACGCCGCAGCCGCCGAGGCCGCAGTAGCCCCCGGGGTTCTTGGCGAGATATTGCTGGTGGTAATCCTCGGCGTAATAGAAGTCCGAGGCAGCCAGGATCTCGGTGGTGATGAGCCCCCGGCCGGCGGCGGCCAGTGCCTCGCCGTAGCGGGCGAGGGCGTCGCGGGCCGCCGCCTCCTGCGCCTCGCCGTAGACGTAGATCCCCGAGCGGTACTGGGTGCCGATGTCGTTGCCCTGGCGCATGCCCTGAGTCGGGTCGTGGGACTCGAAGAAGCGGCGGAGCAGCTCGGCGTAGGAGACCTCGGCGGGATCGAATACCACCCGCACGACCTCGTTGTGACCGGTGAGCCCGGAGCAGACCTCGTCGTACGTCGGGTTGGGCGTGAAGCCCGCGGCATAGCCGACGGCGGTGGAGTAGACCCCCGGGGTCTGCCAGAACCGCCGCTCGGCCCCCCAGAAGCACCCCAGCCCGAAGAGTGCGAGCTCCGTGCGGGAGGGGAAGGGCGGTAGGATCGGGTGGCCGTTGACGAAGTGCCGGTCGGTCACCGCCATCGCCGTGTCGCGCCCGGGCAAGGCGTCCTCGGGCCTCGGCATCTCGGTCTTTCGGCGTAGCCAGAGCATGGGGCTCGATCTCCTGACGAGGCGACAGGTTTGGGGTCGCGGCGTTAGCGTGCAGAATGTTGGGCCATCGCCCGGATAGCCAAGACGCCCGTGTCCACCCGCTTCAAGCTCCTCACCATCGACCTCGACGATACCCTCTGGCCCTGCGCGCCGACCATCCGTCAGGCCGAGTCGGCGCTCTACCACTGGTTGTCACAGGCGGCCCCACGGGTGACGGCGGTCTACGACCACACCGGTCTGCGCCGCCACCGTCAGGCGCTGGCGGCCGCGCGGCCGGAGATCGCCCACGATCTGACGCGCGTGCGTCGCGACGCCCTGGGGGGGCTGCTGGCGGGCTTCGGCTACGACGAGGCCCTGGCCGACGAGGCGATGATGGTCTTCCTCGACCACCGCAACCGGGTGGAGCCCTACGCCGAGGTGGTCCCGGTGCTGCGCGAGCTGGGCACCGCCTACTGTCTGGTCTCGGTCACCAACGGCAACTCCGAGGTGGCCCGCACGCCCCTGGGCGGCCTTTTTCATCACTCGCTCACCGCCGCGTTGGTCGGGGCGCGCAAGCCCGACCCGGCGCTCTTCCTGCGCGCACTGGAGTGGGGTGGCGTCGCGCCCCGGCAGGCGCTCCATCTCGGCGATGACCCCTGGCTCGACGTCGAGCCCGCGCGCCGGCTGGGGATGACGGCGGTCTGGGTGAACCGCGACGGTCGCCCCTGGCCGGAGGACCTGGCGCCACCCGACGCCGAGATCGGCGATCTCACAACCCTGCGCAACCTGCTGGACCCGAGCACCAATGCGCTTTGAGCGGATCGCGACCGAGGGCTCGGCACGCCGCGGCCGGCTGGTGTTCACCCGCGGCGAGGTGCAGACCCCGGCGTTCATGCCGGTCGGGACCTACGGCACGGTCAAGGCGATGACCCCCGAGGAGCTGGTCGCACTGGGCGCCGAGATCATCCTCGGCAACACCTTCCACCTGATGCTCCGCCCCGGCACCGAGGTCATCCGCCGCCACGGCGGGCTGCACGGTTTCATGCACTGGGAGCGCCCGATCCTCACCGATTCCGGCGGCTTCCAGGTCTTCAGCTTGGGGGATCTGCGAAAGATCAGCGAGGAGGGGGTGCGGTTCCGCTCGCCGATCGACGGCAGCCGCGTCTTTCTGGGGCCCGAAGAGTCCATGGCGGTGCAACGGGCGCTCGGCTCCGACATCGTCATGATCTTCGACGAGTGCACGCCCTATCCGGCCGACCACGCGCAGGCGCGCGCCTCGATGGAGCTCTCGCTGCGCTGGGCGGCGCGCAGCCGGGCGGCTCACGGCGACAACCCGGCGGCCCTCTTCGGCATCGTCCAAGGGGGGATGCACGAGGACCTGCGCGCGGCCTCGCTGGAGGGGCTGATGGCGATCGGCTTCGACGGCTACGCGGTCGGCGGCCTCTCGGTCGGCGAGCCGCCGGCGGAGCGGCTGCGCATCCTCGACTTCCTCGCCGGGCGTCTGCCCGTTGATCGGCCCCGCTATCTCATGGGCGTGGGCCGGCCGGAGGACATCGTCGAGGCGGTGCTCCGCGGCATCGATCTCTTTGACTGCGTCCTGCCGACCCGCAACGCCCGCAACGGCCACCTCTTCACCCGCGCGGGCGTGGTGCGCATCCGCAACGCCGGTTACCGCGACGACGAGCGCCCGTTGGACCCGGACTGCGGCTGCCCCACCTGCCGACACTACAGCCGCGCCTATCTCCACCACCTTGACCGCTGCAACGAGATCCTGGGCGCGCGCCTCAACACCACGCACAACCTCCACTACTACCAAGAGCTGATGCGCGGGCTGCGCGACGCCATCGCGGCGGGCCCGCTGGGGTCGTTCGTGCGCAGCTTCTACGACCAGCGCCGCGACCGTTGCGCCGACCGCGAGGGCTGAGGCCGAGGCGAGCCTGGCGCGGTGCCTGTAAACTGGGCGGGGCTATGCCATAATCCGCGGCTAATTTTTCGGCGCCGTTCCAAGATCAGTCTTCGAGAGGATCCCCCATGAGCTTTCTCGTCTCCGACGCCCTGGCCGAGGCCCCGGCAGTCGCCCAGCAGGGCGACCCCTTGCTCGGTCTGCTCTTCCCGATCGGCCTGGTCGTCCTGCTCTACTTCCTGATGATCCGTCCGCAGATCAAGCGGCAGAAAGAGCACAAGAAGATGGTCGACGCCCTGGCCAAGGGCGACGAGGTCGTCACCATGGGCGGCATCGCCGGTCGCATCGTCGACCTCGGCGAGAGCTTCGCCGAGGTCGAGGTGGCGGACGGGGTGCAGCTCAAGGTCCGCCGCCAGGCGGTCGAGTCCGTTCTGCCTAAGGGCTCGCTCAAGGAGCTGTGACCGCGCCGGCCCGAGACCAGCGGAGGCGCCACCACCTTTGGCGGTAAACGCCTCGCGCGGAGGCGGCGCGTGCGCCGGGGCCCATGCCCGGCCTCACCTGTGATGGAATCCCGATGAATCGATACCCCCTGTGGAAGAACCTGCTCATCCTGGGCGTGGTCTTGTTTGGCCTGGTTTATGCCCTGCCGAACGTCTTTCCCCAGAATCCGTCGATCGAGATCGGCCCGGCGCGCGGGGTCGAGATCACCGATGCCAGCCTCGCCGAGGTGAAGGCGGCACTGGAGAACGCGGGTATCGCCTACGGGGGGATCGAGCAGCTCCCGAGCGGGCGTCTGCTCGCGCGGTTCGACGATGCGGCGGATCAGCTCCGCGCACAGGAGGCGATCGAGACGACGCTGTCGGATCGCTACACCAACGCGCTGACCCTCTCGCCGGACCTGCCCGGCTGGCTGCGTGCCTTGGGGGTTCAGCCGATGTTCCTCGGACTCGACCTGCGCGGGGGCATCCATGTGCTGATCGACGTCGACATGGAGGCCGCCATCGAGCAGTCGCTCGAGCGTTACACCGGCGACACCCGCACCCTGCTGCGCAACGAGAAGATCCGTTATCAGACGGTCACTCGCGAGCCGGGTCGGGTCGTCGTCCGTTTCCGCGACGCCGAGAGCCGCGATCAGGCGCAGCGGGTGATCGGTCGCGAGTTCCGCGAGCTGGTGCTGACGGCCGAGGAGCAGGGCGAGGACTTCTTCCTCTACGCCGCGATGACCCCCGCCGACGAGCTGGCGGTGCGCAAGTTCGCCCTGCAGCAGAACATCACCACCCTGCGCAATCGGGTCGACGCCCTGGGTGTCGCCGAGCCCCTGATCCAGCAGCAGGGCGACCGACGGATCGTGGTGCAGCTCCCCGGGGCCCAGGATCCGGGTCGGCTCAAGGAGCTGCTCGGTGCCACCGCCACCCTCGAGTACCGTCTGGTCGACACCGAGCACAGCGTCGAGGACGCGGTCGAGGGGCGGGTGCCGGTGGGCAGCAAGCTCTACCGCGACCGAGACGGGCGCCCGGTGCTGCTGCTGCGCCGCGTGATCGTCACCGGTGATCAGATCACCGACGCCTCGGCCGGATTCGACCAGCGCACCGGCCAGCCAGCCGTGTTCGTGAGCCTCGACGGCCAGGGCGCGCGGCGCATGCGAGAGGTCACCACCGAGAACGTGGGCCGGCCGATGGCGGTGGTGTTCATCGAGAACCGCACCATCACCAGCCTCGTCGACGGCGAACCGGTCAAGCGCTCGGTGCGGACCGAGGAGGTCATCAGCGTCGCCAACATCCTCGAGCCCTTCGGCCGGCGCTTCCAGACCACTGGGCTCGACAGCTCGGCGGAGGCGCACAATCTGGCGCTCCTGCTGCGCGCCGGCGCGCTCGCCGCCCCCATCCAGATCGTCGAGGAGCGCACCATCGGCCCGAGCCTGGGTCAGGACAACATTGATCAAGGCCTGGTGTCTGTCGCCATCGCCCTGGCGCTGGTGATGGTCTTCATGATGTTCTACTACCGGGTCTTCGGCATCATTGCCAACCTCGCCCTGCTGATGAACCTAGTGTTGTTGGTGGCCGTCATGTCCATGCTACAGGCCACTCTCACCATGCCGGGCATCGCCGGCATCGTGCTGACGCTGGGCATGGCAGTGGACGCGAACGTGCTGATCTTCGAGCGCATCCGCGAGGAGATCCGCAACAGTAACTCGCCCCAGGCGAGCATCCATGCCGGCTACGACAAGGCGCTCTCGTCCATCGTGGACGCCAATATCACCACGCTGATCGCGGCGGTGGTGCTGTTCAGCTTCGGCACCGGACCGATCAAGGGCTTTGCGGTCACCCTCTCTATCGGCATCCTGACATCGATGTTTACTGCCATCCTTGGCAGCCGTGCCATCATCAATCTGCTCTACGGCGGCCGGCGCCTGAGCAAGCTCTCAGTCTGAGCGGGGAACCCCATGCACCTGTTGAAGGACTTCAATATCGACTTCATGCGCTGGCGCTGGCCGGCGGTAATTGGGTCGGCCGTCGTTCTCGGTCTATTCCTCGCGGTTATGCTGCTGCGCGGATTCAATCTGGGCCTGGATTTCACCGGTGGCACCCTGATCGAGGTCGGCTATGCCGAGCCGGTCGAGCTCTCCGATGTCCGGGCTACGCTTGCCGAGGCGGGCTTCGGGGGCGCCACGGTGCAGCATTTCGGGACCTCGCGCGACGTGATGATCCGCATCGCGCCGCAGGCCGGCGAAGAGGAGGCCGAGAGTGTGCAGTTGAGTGACCGGGTGTTTGCGTCCCTGCGGGACGCGGCCGGGGACGCTGTGGAGCTGCGCCGGGTCGAGTTCGTCGGGCCGCAGGTCGGTGAGGAGCTGCGCGAGGACGGCGGATTAGCCATGCTGTTCGCCACCATCGGCATCCTGATCTACACGGCCTTCCGCTTCGAGTGGCGTTTTGCGGTGGGCGCCGTCGTGGCGCTCGTGCACGACGTTTGGTTTACCCTCGGTATCTTCTCCCTCTTCAACCTTAACTTCGATCTCCCGGTGCTCGCCGCGGTGCTGGCGGTGATCGGCTACTCGCTGAACGACACGATCGTCATCTTCGACCGGGTCCGGGAGAACTTCCGCAAGGTGCGAAAGGGAACGGTCATCGAGATCATCAACCAGTCGCTGAACGAGACCCTCTCGCGCACCATCATCACCTCGGGGACGACCCTGTTGGTGCTCGTGGTGCTGTACCTCTTCGGCGGTGAGGTTCTCGAAGGCTTCTCCTTTGCGCTCCTGGTCGGCGTACTGGTCGGCACCTACTCCACCGTATACGTGGCGACGGCTACCGTGGTGTGGCTTGGGGTGAGCCGCGCCGATCTGATGCCGGTGAAGAAGGAGGGGGAGGAGGTCGACGCGCTGCCGTAGCGGCCGGCTCAGGCCGGCAGGGCGTCGCTGCGGAAGGGGGCGAGGCGGGCGAGGATCGCGCGGTGGACCTTGAGGTTGCCGGCAACCAGGTTGCCGGTCTCGAGATACCGCTCACCACCGGCGAGGTCGCTGACCGTCCCCCCGGCCTCGGTGACCAGCAGGGCCCCCGCCGCCAGGTCCCAGGGTGCGAGCCCGAGCTCCCAGAAGCCGTCGAGCCGACCAGCCGCCACATAGGCGATGTCGAGCGCGGCCGAGCCCGGTCGACGCAGCCCCGCGGTGTCCTCCAGCAGGGCCCGGAACATCCCGAGGTAGGCGTCGACGTGGCGGTGGTCGCGGAAGGGGAAGCCGGTCCCGATCAGCGCCCCTTCGAGCCCCGGTCGGGTGCTCACGCGCAGGCGGCGGTCGTTCAGTTGGGCGCCGCGCCCGCGGCTGGCGGTGAACATCTCCTCGCGCAGCGGATCGTAGACCACCGCCTGCTCCAGCCGGCCGCGGTGACGCAGGGCGATGGAGACGGAGAACTGGGGGAAGCCGTGCAGGTAGTTGGTGGTGCCGTCCAGCGGGTCGATGATCCACTCGAACTCGCTGTCGCCCTGGGCCCCGCTCTCCTCGGCCAGGATGGCGTGATCGGGGAACTTTCCGCGCAGCTCCTGGATGATGGCCGCCTCGGCGTTGCGGTCGACCTCGCTCACGAAGTCGTTGCGCTGCTTGGACTCCACAGCGAGCTGATCGACCCGGTCGAAGTAGCGCAGGAGGACGCGGCCGGCACTGCGGGCGGCGCGGATGGCGATGTTGAGCGTTGGGTGCATGGCGGGAAAGATACCCTAAGTCCCCGCCTCCATCACAGCTTGACAATGAAGCGAAATTCTCAAGAAGCTGGCGGCCCATGATCGACGCCGATCCCGCTGCGCTCGCGCGTATCCGCTTCGTCCTGGTCGAGACCACCCACCCGGGCAACATCGGCGCGGTGGCCCGCGGGATGAAGACCATGGGCCTCTCCCGACTGGAGCTGGTGCGACCGCGCCACTTCCCCAATGCCGAGGCCCTGGCCCTGGCCTCGGGCGCGGACGATCTGCTCGCCGCGGCCCCCGTCCGCGAGGAGCTGACGTCGGCGCTCGCCGGCTGCCGGCTCGTCGTCGGTTCGAGCGCGCGCCTGCGTAGCGTCGCCTGGCCGCTGCTCTCGCCGGCGCAGTGCGCCGAGCGGCTGCTCGCTGAGGCCGCGGTCGGGGAGGTGGCCCTGGTGCTCGGGCGGGAGAGCTCGGGGCTCAGCAACGCGGAGCTCGCGCGTTGCCAGTACCTGGTCAACATCCCGACCGACCCGGGGTTCAGCTCGCTCAATCTCGCCGCGGCGGCCCAGGTCTTCGCCTACGAGATCCGCCGCGCCTGGCTGGCGGGCGGGGCGGCACAGCCCGCCGAGGGGCCCCGCGAGCTGGCCACCGCCGAGGCGATGGAGGGGTTCTATGACCACCTCGCCCAGGCCCTGGTGGATCTCGGCTACAGCGATCCCGAGCAGTCCCGCAAGCTCATGCGGCGCCTGCGGCGGCTGTTCCACCGGGCGCAGCCCGACCGGGTCGAGCTCAACATCCTCCGCGGTATCCTGAGTGCGGCCCAAGGAAGAAAGACCGCGGACCGCTTTCGCAAGGAAGGTCCGCGGATGACCCCAACTCGTTCCGAGGGATCCGACTGATGTTCGATCGACTCCGGGAAGACATCGCCTGTGTCTTCGAGCGCGATCCGGCGGCGCGCAATGGATTCGAGGTGCTGACGACCTATCCGGGTGTGCACGCGGTAGTCACGCACCGTCTCACCCACGCCCTGTGGAATGCGGGCTTGAAGTGGCTCGCCCGGCTGCTCTCTAACATCGCGCGACTCTTCACCGGGATCGAGATCCACCCTGGGGCCCAGATCGGGCGGCGCTTCTTCATTGACCATGGGATGGGGGTGGTCATCGGGGAGACCGCGGTGATCGGGGATGACTGCACCCTTTACCACGGCGTCACCCTCGGTGGGACAAGCTGGGAGAAGGGCAAGCGCCATCCGACCCTAGGGCGCGACGTGGTCGTCGGTGCCGGGGCCAAGGTCCTCGGCCCTATCCTGGTTGGCGACGGGGCGCGGATCGGCTCGAACGCGGTGGTGGTCAGGCCGGTCGCGCCGGGTGCGACCGTCGTCGGCGTGCCGGGGCGGGTGGTCGAGCGGGTGAGCGATGAGCACCAGGAGCGGCGTGCCTCGACGGCCAAGCGGATCGGCTTCGATGCCTACGGCGCGACCCGCGACGCCCCGGACCCCATTGCGCATGCGATCAACTGCATGCTCGACCACATCCACCTGATGGACCAGCGCATCGAGGCGGTGTCCAAGGCGCTTGAGGCGCGCGGCATCACCGGGCACTTCGACCAGCTCCCCGACATCGCCGTGTGCGAGCTCGACCCCGTCGCTGAGTCGCCGCCGCCGGCCGGCGGGGACCTTGGTCGGACCGAGAAGGGAGCGGGTTGAGCCGACCGGTCATCCCCTGCTTGCGGCCATAATTGATGGAAACGCTCAGGTACCGTACCATCCCGGTACACAAGACCCCAGGCGGAGCGATTCAACCGTGAGACTGACCACCAAAGGCCGCTATGCGGTGACGGCCATGCTCGACCTGGCCCTTCAGCACGGCAACGGTCCCGTTGCCCTCGCCGATATCGCCCAGCGGCAGGGGATCTCGCTGTCCTACCTGGAGCAGCTCTTCTCGCGCCTGCGCAAGCGGGCACTGGTGTCCAGCGTGCGTGGGCCGGGCGGAGGCTACAATCTTGCGCGCAGTGCGGCCCAAATCTCGGTTGCGGAGGTCATCTCGGCGGTGGACGAGAGCGTCGACACCACGCGCTGCGGGGGCGCCCACAACTGCCAGAACGACGGTCCCTGCCTGACCCACGATCTCTGGCACGACCTGAGCGAGCGAATCTACGATTACCTGAGCCATATCAGCCTTCAGGACCTGGTCGAGCGCAAAGGGGTGCGGGTGATCGACCTGCGCGCGGAGGTGCGGCTCGACAGCCTGCATGGGGCGCGCGTACCTGCCGGACTCTAGGCTGTTGCGGCGGGCCCGCCGCGTCCGAGACGCCCATGAAGCTACCAATCTATATGGATTACTCCGCGACCACCCCGGTGGATCCCCGGGTGGCGGAGAAGATGTGTGATTTCCTCACGCTCGACGGGACCTTCGGCAACCCCGCCTCACGCTCCCACGCGTTCGGCTGGGCCGCCGAGGCGGCCGTCGAGGAGTCGCGGGCGCAGGTCGCCGCCCTGATCAATGCCGACCCTAAGGAGATCGTGTGGACCTCGGGCGCCACCGAGTCCAACAACCTCGCGATCAAGGGCGCCGCGCACTTCTACCAGAAGAAGGGGCGCCACATCGTCACCTCCAAGACCGAGCACAAGGCGGTGCTCGACACCTGCCGCCAGCTCGAGCGTGAAGGCTTCGAGGTCAGCTACCTCGACCCGGAGCCGAGCGGCCTGATCGACCTCGGCAAGCTGGAGGCCGCGCTGCGCTCCGACACCGTCCTGGTGTCGGTCATGCACGTCAACAACGAGATCGGCGTGATCCAGGACATCGCGGCGATCGGCGAGCTGACGCGGCCGCGCAAGGTCCTTCTCCACGTCGATGCCGCCCAGAGCACCGGCAAGGTGCCCATCGACCTGGAGCGGACCAACGTCGACCTGATGTCCTTCTCCGCCCACAAGACCTACGGACCCAAGGGGATCGGCGCACTCTACGTCCGGCGCAAGCCGCGCGTGCGCATCGAGGGGCAGATGCACGGCGGCGGGCACGAGCGCGGCATGCGCTCCGGAACCCTGGCGACGCACCAAATCGTCGGCATGGGCGAGGCCTTCCGCATCGCCCGCGAGGAGATGGCGGCCGACAACGAGCGCATCCTGGGGCTGCGCCGGCGCCTGTGGGACGGCATCAAGGACATGGAGCAGGTGTTCCTCAATGGCGACGAGGAGCGGCGGGTCGCGGGCAACCTCAACGTCAGCTTCGCCTTTGTCGAGGGCGAGTCGCTGATCATGGCGCTCAAGGACCTGGCGGTCTCCTCCGGCTCGGCTTGCACCTCGGCGAGTCTGGAGCCGAGCTATGTGCTGCGCGCCATCGGGCGCGAGGACGAGCTGGCCCATAGCTCCATCCGCTTCACCCTGGGTCGCTTCTCGACCGAGGAGGAGGTCGACTACGCCATCGCCCGCATCCGCGAGCAGGTCGGGCGCCTGCGCGAGCTCTCGCCGCTCTGGGACATGTATAAGGACGGCGTCGATTTGCGATCGGTGCAGTGGGTCGCCCACTGAGGCGAGTTCCTAGCCCCTCCATCCCCCGAGGTTCCCACCCATGGCTTACAGCGACAAGGTCCTGGACCACTACGAGAACCCACGTAACGTCGGGACGCTCGACAAGGATGACCCCAGCGTCGGGACCGGCATGGTCGGCGCCCCGGCCTGTGGCGACGTGATGCGCCTCCAGATCAAGGTCAACCAGGACGGCGTGATCGAGGACGCCCGCTTCAAGACCTATGGCTGCGGCTCGGCGATTGCCTCCAGCAGCCTGCTGACCGAGTGGGTCAAGGGCAAGACGCTGGCCGAGGCCCAGCAGATCAAGAACCAGGACATCGCCGATGAGCTGGCCCTGCCGCCGGTGAAGGTGCACTGCTCGGTGCTCGCGGAGGACGCCATCCGCGCGGCGATCCAGGACTACGAGCGCAAGCGCGGGGACTAACCCCGCAGGTGAGGAGCGCCATGGGCATCTCTTTGACCCCCTCCGCCGCCGAGCACGTGCGCAAGTTCTTGGCCAACCGCGGACGCGGGCTGGGCATCCGGTTGGGGGTGCGCACCTCCGGCTGCTCCGGCATGGCCTATGTCCTGGAGTTCGCCGATCAGCTCGACGAGGGCGACCAGGTGTTCGAGGACCAGGGGGTCAAGGTCATCATCGACGCCAAGAGCCTCCTGTACCTCGAGGGCACCGAGCTGGACTACACCCGCGAGGGGTTGAACGAGGGCTTTCGTTTCAACAACCCCAACGTCAAGGCGAGCTGCGGCTGCGGGGAGAGCTTCAGCGTCTGACGCTGGGCGGCCGCGCCTGTGCTCGATCTTTCGCTCAACCACTTCGAGCTGCTCGGGCTTCCAGTCGCCTACCAGGTCGACGCCGAACAGCTCGCCGAGCGCTACCATGAGCTCCAGCGCCGGCTCCACCCAGACCGCTTCGCCGGCGCGAGCGAGCGCGAGCGGCGCCTCTCGGTGCAGGCCTCGACGCGCATCAACGAGGCCTATCAGACGCTCGGCGACCCCCTGCGGCGGGCGCAGTATCTGCTTGGGCTGCTCACTGGGGAGGATTCCGCCGGCGCCGGGACCAGCAGCGATGCCGCGTTCCTGATGGAGCAGATGGAACTGCGCGAGGCGCTCGCGGCCGCCCGCCACCGGGCCGACCCCCTGGCCGAGGTCGATTCGGTGCTCGACCGCCTCGCGGGTCAGTCGGTCGGACTGATCGCGGCGCTCGACGAGCGCTTCGCGGGCGCGGACCGGCAGGACCTGGAGCAGGCCGCTGAGCTGGTGCGCAAGCTCCAGTTCGTCACCAAGTGCCGCGCCGAGGCCGAGCGCCTCGCCGCCGAGCTGGACGATCCCGCGGCGTTCTGAGCCCCATCGCGGCGAGCGGCCGACCGGCGCCAGGCTCGCCGACGTCGCGATGGCGGGGAATCCCGCTCGGCGATGCCGTAAACTGCCGGCCAACGGCTGGCGGGGCGACCCCCGCGCCTTCCTCAATCGAGCGCAGACATCGTCATGGCACTCCTTCAGCTCGCCGAGCCGGGCCAGTCGGCGGCTCCGCACCAGCACCGGCTGGCGGCGGGTATCGACCTCGGCACGACCAACTCGCTCGTCGCCACGGTGCGCAGCGGCCGGGCGGAGACCCTCCCCGACGAGCAGGGGCGCCACCTGCTGCCCTCGGTCGTGCGTTACCTGGAGGACGGGGCGATCGCCGTTGGCGAGGGGGCCAAGGCCGCGGCGGCCGACGACCCGCTGAACAGCATCGCCTCGGTCAAGCGGCTGATCGGGCGAGGCATCGGTGAAATCGCGGCGCTCGGCTCGCGCCTCCCCTATGAGTTCGTGGCGGTCGAGAGCGCGGTCCCGCGTATCCGTACCCGGCGCGGGGAGGTGAGTCCGGTGGAGGTCTCGGCGGAGATCCTGCGCGTCCTCGCCCGGCGCGCCGAGGCGGCGCTCGGCGGCGAGCTCGCCGGGGTGGTGATCACCGTCCCAGCCTATTTCGACGAGCCCCAGCGCCAGGCGACCAAGGACGCCGCGCGCCTGGCGGGGCTCAAGGTCTTCCGGTTGCTGAGCGAGCCCACCGCCGCTGCAGTCGCCTACGGGCTGGATCAGGGGGCCGAGGGGCTCCATGCCGTGTATGACCTCGGTGGCGGGACCTTCGACATCTCGATCCTGCGCCTGCGCCGTGGGGTGTTTGAGGTCCTGGCGAGCGGGGGGGATTCGGCGCTCGGCGGCGACGACTTCGACCGTGCCCTGGCGCGCTGGATCATGACCCTGGCCGGGATTGAAGATGACGCCGATCACCGGGTCCTGCGCCGCCTGATGCGGGATGCCTGCGCGGCCAAGGAGCAGCTCTCGGCGGTGGAGCGGGTCCCGCTGCGCATCGAGCGCGGCGACGGCACCATCTGGGAGTCCGAGCTCACGCGTGCGACCTTCGAGTCTCTCATCGATCCGCTGATCGCGCGGACCCTGGCCGGCTGCCGGCGGGCGCTGCGCGATGCGGGGGTGCGCGCGGCCGAGGTGGCCGATGTCGTCCTGGTCGGTGGCGCCACGCGTGTCCCACTGGTACGCAGGCGGGTGGCCGAGCTCTTTGCGGGCGAGCCGCTGGCTGGCATCGACCCGGAGCGGGTGGTCGCGATCGGCGCGGCCCTGCAGGCCGACCTGCTGGCGGGTAATCGGCCGGCGGACGAGATGCTCCTGCTCGACGTCATCCCGCTCTCGCTGGGGGTGGAGACCATGGGCGGGCTGGTCGAGCGGATCATCCCGCGCAACAGCGTCATTCCCGCCGCCCGCGCCCAGGAGTTCACGACCTTCAAGGACGGCCAGACGGCGATGGCAATCCACGTCCTGCAGGGCGAGCGCGACCTGGTCTCGGACTGCCGCTCCCTCGCGCGCTTCGACCTGCGCGGTATACCCCCGATGGTGGCCGGGGCGGCGCGCATCCGCATCCTCTTCGAGGTGGATGCCGACGGGCTGCTCAACGTCACCGCGACCGAGACCCGCACGGGCGTCAGGGCCGAGGTCAGCGTCAAGCCCTCCTATGGGCTTACCGACGGCGAGATCGAGACCATGCTGCGGGACTCCCTGGCCCACGCCGGGGAGGACCTCGCGGCGCGGCGCCTGCGCGAGGAGCAGGTCGAGGCACGGCGCTCGGTGGAGGCTCTCCGCGCGGCCCTTGCCCGAGACGGCGAGGCCCTGCTCAGCGCCGGGGAGCGGGCGCGTTTAGAGGCCGCGCTGACGGAGGTCGGGCGGATCGCTGCGGGCGCGGATGCGGAGGCGATCCGCTCCGCCGTCGCGGGGCTGGAGCAGACCTGCGGCTTCTATGTCGAGCGGCGCATGAACCGGGCGATCCACGACGCCATGGCCGGCCGCCGGGTCGAGGACTTCGAGTGAGCGCGCAGTCTGCGGGACCGGCCGCTGCGCGCGGGAATCAGGGCCGATGACCAAGCTGATCTTTCTCCCCCACGAGGAGATTTGCCCCGCAGGGGCGGTGATCGAGGTGGAGCCGGGCGTCACCATCTGCGACGCGGCGCTGGCCAACGGGATCGAGATCGAGCACGCCTGCGAGAAGTCCTGCGCCTGCACCACCTGCCACGTGATCGTGCGGGAGGGGTATGATTCGCTCGCCGCGCCCGAGGAGGCCGAAGAGGACCTGCTCGACAAGGCCTGGGGTCTGGAGCCCGAGTCGCGGCTGAGCTGTCAGGCCGTGGTCGGCGAGGTCGATCTGGTCATCGAGATCCCGAAATACACCATCAACATGGTCGCCGAGCGGCGCTGAGACGAGAGGGGGCAAGGCCGTGGGTCTGAAGTGGGTCGACGCGCTCGAGATCGCCATCGCGCTGGACGAGGCGCACCCCGACGTCGACCCGCGCTACGTCAACTTCGTCGACCTGCGCGCCTGGGCGTTGGCGCTCCCGGACTTCGACGACGACCCGGCGCGCTCTGGGGAGAAGATCCTGGAGGCCATCCAGATGGCCTGGATCGAGGAGCGCGAATAGCCCTCAGCACTGCTCCCAGGGCAGCCCGCGGAAGCGCCAGCCACCGTGGGTGCTGCGGTGGTGGTGCTCGTCGAGATCCCCCTCGAATCCCTCGTCGATGTGGTAGACGTTCTTGAGCCCGGCGTTGATCAGGGCCTTGCCCGCCTCCAGCGAGCGCTTGCCGCTGCGGCAGATCAGAATCACCGGAGAGCAGGGGTGCTCCTGGGTGCAGACCGCTCCTCCCAAGAGGAGCTTGCGGATCTCGGTCTCGAAGTGGGGGTTGACGACCCAGTCCGGCTCGTCGATCCAGGGGACGTGGACCGCGCCGCTCGGGTGGCCGACGAACAGGTACTCCATGGTGGAGCGGATGTCGACTAGGATCGCCTGGGGGTCGTCCTGGAGCATCTGCCAGGCCTGCTGGGGGGTCAGGGCCTGGGGCTGGGGGTTGGTCATCGTCATAACCTCGCTTGGTTTGGCTTTGCATGCGACGGTCGGAGTCTAGCCCCTGATCAGACACGTGTCGTCGAACAAGATGAAACGACAGCGGAAAACCGGGTCCTCCCTGGCCTTTCGATCGGCGCTTCACGGTCTCGCGCGCGAGCGGGGCGTCGCGCATGGCTAAAGGCAGGTCGCGCTCCAAGCCGCTGCCGCCCTGGGTCAACGCGGTGCTGGCGGGCGTGCTCCACCTGCTCGCGCGACTGCCGCTGTCGGTCGCCCATCGCATCGGCCAAGTGCTTGGTTGGCTGATGCTCAAGATCCCCAACAAGCAGCGACGCAACGCCCTGATCAACATCCGCGTCTGCTTCCCGGGGCTGGACGAGGCCGCCAGGCGGGCGTTCTGGCGCCGCTCGATGGTCGAGTATGGCAAGACCTATCTGGAGATCGCCTATCTCTGGCTGCGCCCTGCCGAGCAGGTGCTCGGCGAGATCCGCGAGGTCGATGGGCTCGATCGGCTGCGCCGCGAGGACGGGCGCGGCGTGATCGTGCTCTCGCCCCATCTCGGGGCCTGGGAGCTGGCTGGGCTCTACCTCTCGTCCCTCGGGCCTACCACGACGCTGTACAAGCCTCAGCCCGTACTGGATCGACTGATCGCTCGGGCGCGCGCCCGCCGCGGGGCGGTGGTCGTGCCGATCACCGCGCAGGGCATACGGGGACTGCTGCAGGCGTTGCGCTGCGGTGAGTTCGTTGGGGTGCTCCCCGATCAGGAGCCAAAGGCCGACCGCGGTGCGGTCTTCGCACCCTTCTTCGGCGTCCCCGCCTATACCATGCTGCTGGTCAGCCGGATGGCACGTAAGACCGGGGCGCGTGTGGTCTTCTTGATCGTCGAGCGGTTACCGCGGGGCGCGGGCTACCGCGCGCACTGCCTGGCGGCACCGGAGGGGATCGACGCGGAGGACGAGCTGGTGGCCGCCAGTGCGCTCAATCGGGGCGTGGAGGCCTGCATCCGGATCTGCCCGGAGCAGTACATCTGGCCCTACAAACGCTTTCGCACACGCCCGGAGGGCATGGAGCGGCTCTATACGGGTCCGCTCTGATCGGGCGGTCTATACGGAGTAGGGGAAGGGAGAGCCACCCCGCCCGGGGGCGGGGTGGCGCCTGTGCGGTCAGGAGATGGCCGCGGTCTCGCTGTCGCTATCGCCTTTGTTGTCGCTCCACTTGAGCGTGATCTCGTCGCCTGGCTGGGCGCCGGAGAACTTGAAGGCGAGATAGGGGTTGGTCGAGATGGTTCCGCCCCAATGGGCGGCCATTACGGTCTGATCCTTCCAGGTGCAGGTCACTTCCTGGATGAAGTGGGCGGGCACCAGCTCACCCGTCTTCTTGTCCTTGCGCAGACCGGTCTCCATCGGGTGCGTCATCAGGGCCTTCACCTCGGTGACCCCGCCGGTGGCCTTCGCGCGAACTTTGATCGTTCCGGTTGCCATATTCTGCTACCTCTCAGTCGTATTCGGGTGGGATCGCTCAGCCGCCGCAGCCGCCGATGGTGACCTTAACTTCCTTCGCCGCGCTGTAGACGTTGTCGCCGGCCTTGACCACGGCAATGACGTCGGATGTCTTTGCCATCTTGATGCGGGTGGAGACGAAGCCGACCGCGTTCTCGCCCATGTCAAAGGCCGCGACGAGCGGCGTGGCATTGCCGGCCGCGATGATGGAGATGGATTTGATCCCCGCCATGTCCGTTTCGACGGTGATGGGCACGACGGCGCCGTTCTCGGCGATATCGGGTGCCTTGATCTTGATGGCGTCATTTGCCTCATGGCTGCTGCTGCCGAGCAAGGACTGGAGTGCGGCGTCGACCGCCTCGGCCTTAAACGCGGCCTCCGGCCATGCGGCCAGGACTATTCGTGGGGTGAGCAGCCCCGCGCCGACTGCCACGCCGACCGCGCCAGCGGCCAGGGAGCCTTTGAGCAGGATTCTGCGTCTTGCGTCGATCATGAGCGTCTCCTGTCGAGCAATGGTTGGAGGTATTAGGGTTAATTGTCGACCAAACCATCCGTCTATTGGTCATTTCGGTGTGACTCATGTCCCACCGATGGGAGGCATCCGTCTTCGTCCGACACCAAAGGCTGCTGCACGTTCCCGATTGCCGAGGAGCCCGGCGTTGACGGGTGCCGGCCTATGGGGCTCCACCGCAGGCGCGCCGCAGGCGCCGCCTCTCGGGCCAGCGACGTTCCATCGGGTGCTCGTCGCTGTTTTCGTTGTCCCCTCCGGCGGGACTCTAGCAACCAGGGGGTTGGCGTCGCGGACAACCTTCTATCGCGAGCGGCCGACCTCCAAGACCTGCCGAGTCTTCGACCTTGGATGCCTGGTCAGCCTGAGTCCGGCGGCAAGCTTAACGCAGCGCCTGTTGGCTGAAAACTGCTTTCAAAAAATTAATATGTGATTATATAAAGATCTATTGAAGGACTAATCCCGCAATCGGGCCTGATGCCGCTCGGAGGAGTCTGCGCGTCGGCCTCGTCATCTCGCTCGCAGCCGGATCCTCTGGTCAGCAAGCGGGTACCTAACCGCGCTGGATGATCCGCATCGGATGGATCAGCGCGCGGGCTTCCGAGACGGAAGTGACTATCGCGAGCCTTTTAGGAACCCTTCGGCCTTCTTCAGCTCCTTCTCCTCCTCACGCAGCGCCTCGAGACGGACCTCGATGCGGGATGCCTCGTGGAAGTCCGCGTCGCGCTGGCGGAGGGCGATCTCGAGCTGGCGGATCGCCGGCTCGAGATCGCCCATGGCGTAGAGCTGCTCCGCGCGGTAGCGGTGGCTGGTTGCACGGCGGCCCGACTTGCCGGCGGCGTCGGACAACAAGCGGAAGACCTGAGCGCGCGGCGTCACGCGGCGGGCAACATCTTCCAGGGTCTCGAGGGCCTGACCAGGCTTGTCGGCGGCCAGCAAGGCCTCGGCGTAGGCGATGCGCAGCGGGAGGTTCTCTGGACGCAGGCCGACGGCGGTGCGCAGCTTGGCGATCCCCTCCCCGGCCTTCCCCGTGCGCCGATCGAGCTCGGCGTCGAGCACGATCAACTCCGTGACGTTGGGGTGGGCGGCGACCAGTCCCGCGGCCAGGGAGCGCGCCTCGCCGAGCTCGCCGCGGCGGGCGAGGGCGAGGGCCAGGCCGTAGCGTTCGGACGGCTCGTTGCGGTAGCGCCCGCTGCTGAGGGTCGAGCGAAAGTGCTCGACCGCCCTGTCTGGATTGGTGTGGCCGCGCTGACGCAGGTTGGCGCGTACCAGATGGAAGCGCAGATCGTCGGGGCGCTGCTTGTGCCCGTATGCCTCGGCGCGGCCGAGGGCGTCGGCGGTGCGGCTGGTCGACATGGGGTGGGTGCGCAGGTACTCGGGTGCGCCGCTCTCGTAGAGCCGGCTTGCCTTCGACAGGCGCTCGAAAAACCCCGGCATCGCGAAGGGGTCGAACCCCGCTTGGGCGAGCGTCGTGATGCCGATGCGGTCGGCCTCCTTCTCGTTCTCGCGTGTGAAGTTGATCTGGCGCTGGATCGCCGCCGCCTGGACCCCTGCCAGCGCCGCAGCCCCGGCGCTCGAACCCGCCTGCGAGCCGAGGATCGCGGCGGCGATCAGCAGCGCGAGCGTGGGGCCCGACAAGCGCTTCTGGTCCTCGAAGGCCCGCAGCAGGTGCTGCTGGGTGACGTGGGCGATCTCGTGCGCGACGACGGCGGCAAGCTCGCTCTCGTTCTCGGTCGCAAGGATGAGCCCGGTGAAGACGCCGATGTGCCCGTCTGGCCCGGCGAAGGCATTGATCAGCGGCCGATCGATCAGGAAGAGCTCGAACGAGCGGTCCGTCTGCCCACTCGCGGCAACCAGGCGGCTGCCGAGGCCCTCGATGTAGTCCGTGAGCAAGGGGTCGTCGATGACCGGCAGGGCCGCCCGCACGCTGCGCATGAAGGTGTTGCCCAGCCGGCGTTGCTCACCAGCGGTAAGCAAGACGTCGGCGGAGCTGCCGAAATCGGGTAGGACGATCGGGGGAGGGCCACTGGCCGCAGCGACCACCGAGGTGCCAAGCCCGATAGCGAGGAGAAGCGTGATGGGGCGTTTCATACCCGCATGGGAGCCGCGCCGGTCTTGGGAGTTCCCCTTGCCGCGAAAAGGGTTAAGCCTCCGCTGCCTCGGCCCGAATGACGGGCTACGCAGCGCCTGAGCGGTCCGCGGGCGAGGGAAACCCTGACCAACTCAGCGTCTCCCGCGGCACCGGGATGTGCCGCCGTTCTCAAGCGCCTCAGCGTTTGAGAACGAAGCGGTCCGAGAGTCGTGCCTCTCGGAACGCGTGCTGATTTTGGCCAGGATGGCCAATAATCAGCGTCTCCCTAGTTGAGCTGAATGCGCTCGCCCCAGGGGACCTTGGTGCGGCCCTTCACCAGCCAGACCACTGGATAGGTCGGTTCGCGCGGCGGGAAGTCGCCCTGGGCATCGGTGAAATAGACGACCAGGTCGGGGCGCAGACCCTGCCGCTCGACCCACTCGAAGACCGGTTGGAAACTGGTCCCGCCGCCCCCCTTGATCTCCTGCGGGTGACGGAACTCCTCCCATGGCTCGAACACGAAGGGGGCGCCCTCGCACAACTTGGCGTCGCAGGGTAGGAGGGTCACGCGCGCGCGGACCTGGCCCTTGAGCGCATCGATCTCGTTGATGAACTCCTCCATCTCCTGGTCCTTGATCGAGCCCGAGGTGTCGACCGCAACCACGAGGTCGAGCTGGTGGCTGCGCAGGGTCGGCAGGATGAAGTCCCCCTCGCGGCGGGAGGGACGCATGTAGCTGTAGTCGTCGCGGGCAATGGCGCTCATGTAGCGCGCGAGCAGCATCCGCCAGGGGAGCTGGGGCTGGAGCAGGTGGTCGATCATGCGCGCCAGCTCGCCGCCCAGCTTGCCGGCCTGCATCGCCTGCTGGGCCGCGCCGGCCATGCGCTGCTGCCATTGAACGGCGAGCGTCTCCTGCTCGTCGGGGGTGAGCGGCTGGGGCCGATCGGCGCCGTCGCCCTGCTCGGGCGCGGCCGACTGGCCGCCGCCCTCCTCGCCGGGCTCGGGCTGGGACTGGGAGCGGTCGCGCTGGTCGAGGTCCTTCTCGGTCATGTTGGAGCCGCTGCCGCGGCTCTCGTTGTCCTGGTCGTAGGCGTGCTTGTCGAGCGTCTCGCTGTCGTCGTTGTCGTCGATCAGCGGGTAGATCTCCTCGGCGGTCATGCCCTTGTAGGCCGGCATGTGCAGGGCATTGGGCGGGGGCTTGAGGCCGTCGTCGATCAAGAGCGGGTTGATCGCGTAGTCGCAGGCCAGGTCCCACTTATGGCGCACCCGGTGCTGGCGGCGCGCGAAGTGGGACAGTGCGCAGTGCAGCGCCTCGTGGGCGAGCATGAACTGGGTCTGCTCGATCGAGAGGGCCGCGATGTACTCGGGGTTGTAGTAGAAGCCCCGGGCGTCGGTGGCCGTCGTCGGACACCAATCCGGCTTGGCAGCGTGCATCGGTAGCCGCAGCACCAGCGCCCCGAGGAAGGGCTTGTCGAGGATCAGCCGGGTGCGGGCCGCGGCGAGCTTGGTCTCAATGGCCTGGAGGTCTTGCGGCATGGTCGCGCCATCACTCGTACAGCATGACGTCCGAAATGGCCTGCGCCCAGTCGGTGAAGGCGGGGACCTCGAACAGCTCGTTGCCGATCGCCCGGTGCAGATCGGAGACTAGCATCACCCCCATCTCCCTTTGCGGGAAGCGCCCTGCGTAGACCAGGATGTTGCCGATCACGCGCTGGGCGTCGGCGTCCTGGCGCGCGCGGATCGCGCGCCCGACCAGGGCCGCCGCGACGGCGTACTGGAGGTCGATCTCCTTCGGCACCGGCACGGCCTTGCCGTCCACGATGTCGTCCAGATTGGGCATCTGGTCAAGGCTGTTGACGAAGGCGGTGAGCTCGATGCCCGCCGCCGGGCCCACGCAGGCCTGCAGCGTCCCCTGGAGCAACTCGGGATGGTCCTCGAACTTGCGCAGCCCGCGGTGGGCGAACTCCCAGGAGCGCGGCGAGGGGAAGGCCACCGGGTTGTGGGCCGGGTCGAAGTCGAACAAGAGCTCGGGGCGGAAGCGCAGGAAGGCGATCACCCGCTCGTCGATCCCGTTTCGGTAGGCCCAGGAGACCCAGTCGTCCAGGTGCGTCTCGACCTCGAAGTGGGAGAAGCGATTGGCCAACGGGGCCGGCATGGTATAGGTCACCCCTCGGTCGCCCTGGCGGTTGCCGGCGGCGAAGATGGCCCAGTGCTGGGGAACTCGGTACTCGCCGAGCCGCCGGTCGAGGATCAGCTGATAGGCGGCGGCGGAGACCGACGGCGGAGCGGAGTTGATCTCGTCGAGGAACAAGATCCCCATTCGCCCGTGTCGCTTGGTGTTGGGCAACATCGCCGGAATCGCCCACTCGACCCGGCTCTTAGTTCGGAACGGGATGCCGCGCAGATCGCTCGGCTCCATCTGTGACAGGCGGATGTCGATCACCGGCACCCTGTGGCGGGCGGCGATCTGAGCCACCATCTGGGACTTGCCGACACCGGGCGGCCCCCAGAGCATCACCGGGGTGTGGTGGCCCTCGGCGGTACTTAGGAACTCGAGGTCGAGGACGCGTAACAACTGTGCGGGTCGCATGCCGGGGTGGAGCCTCGCAAACCGTTTGGCTGGGGGCGGGGCGCTACCCCGCTCGGTCCTGGGAAATATCGGTCTGCCGCGGCGGATTCGCAAGCCGTGCTGGAAGACCCGGCCGGCGCGATCCGAGGCTAGCACCCATTAGAAAACCGGAGTATTCTTATGGCCCTTCCGCGTCTGGGCTTTTCTAACCGATGGCGCGTGGGGTCTCTTGCCCGGCAAGGGACACGAGGCCGCGCCGCCATCGGCTCCCGAGGCGAGGTTGTGCCGGCGGGCGACCGACCGTTAAAATCCAAAGGCTTTGGCCCTTCATTTGGCAATGCTCGGAGACCGGAGATGAACCAGTTCTACTACGACGCCGTAACCAACATGGAGCAAATGGGTGTCGACGACGAGTACATCCAGGGTTGGCAGTGCGGCTTCCTGCAAAACCCCAAGCGCGAGGAGCAGCGGCTGACCGATGCCTACGAGGCCGGGTACGCCGATGGAGAGGAGAAGAACACCGATAACTTCGGCGACTGGGTCAAGGGCTGATTCCGGCCGTGCATGCGATCTAAGGGCGGGCTCTCCCGCCCTTTTGTTTTCTGTCTCTGTGACAAACCCCATCGCTCGTCTGCGTGATCTGCTGCGGGGGCCTGATCTCCTGCTCATGCCCTGCTGCTTCGACGCCCTGTCGGCGCGGCTGATCGAGCGCGCGGGCTTTCCCTTGACCTTCATGAGCGGCTTCGCCGTGGCCGCCGCGCGTCACGCCCTCCCCGACACCGGGCTCCTGTCCTATGCCGAGATGCTGGCCGCCGGGCGTGACATCCTGGACGCCGTGTCCATCCCCGTCATCGGCGACGGCGACACCGGCTACGGCAACCCGGCGAACGTTCGGCGCACCGTGCAGGGTTATGCCCGTGCCGGCTTCGCCGGGGTCATGATCGAGGACCAGGTCGCGCCCAAGCGCTGCGGCCACACGCGGGGCAAGGAGGTCGTCGAGCGGGCCGAGGCCCTCGCCCGGATGCGCGCGGCGATCGACGCGCGTGACGAGGCTGGCGACATCCTGATCCTTGCCCGCACCGACGCGCGGGCGACCCGCGGGCTCGACGAGGCACTCTGGCGCATGCGGGCCTTCGCCGAGTTAGGCACCGATATCCTGTTCCTCGAGGCGCCCCAAGACGAGGCCGAGATGGCGGCCTTTTGTGCCCGAATCCCAGGGCCCAAGATGGCCAACATGCTGGAGGAGGGCGTCACCCCGCTGCTGCCGCCCGAGCGGCTCCAGGCCCTCGGTTACCGGATCGCCGCCTATCCGCTGACCCTGCTCAACACGGCCGTCTACGCCATGCAGGAGGCCCTGGACGAGCTGCGCGCCCGGGTCGACTTCGCCACCATCCAGGACCTCGTCGGGTTCGCCGACTACGACCTTACCCTCGCCCGTTACAGCCGGAATGATCCCAGCGCCTTCGGCGAGACGGGTGGCGGGCAGAATCTTGCCGCAAATGAACGCGAATAAGAGGCGGCAGAGCCTGGTCCGGGGGAGCCGTCGAGCCCTCCGACGGATCGGGTAGTGTCACAGCCGCTCGACATCGCCGCGGTCGTTGATCCCCCTGGGGTAGCAACCCACATTCGCTGGGGCAGGCCGAGTCATCCCGAAACGACCGCAATCGGATCGACCGGCGACTCTGTGGAAAAGACCCATTTGCGTGAATTGGCGTTCATTCGCGGCTGATTCTCCGGCCGGTATGGCAAACAACAGCTACCTCAAGGACCTCATCCTGCTCCGTAACGACCCGTCGAAGGTCGGGCCGATCCGCGACGCCGCGCGGCGCGGTGAGGTGGACGCGCAGTACGCCATGGGCCTGATCTACGCCGAGGGCCGCGGGGTGCCGATCGATCTGGCGCAGGCCCATTACTGGCTGTCGCTCGCCATTGCCCAGGGCGACAAGGACGCCGAGCTCCTGCGCAACATCGTCGGCAGCCAGATGAGCGAGGAGGAGTACCAGGCCGCCCGCCGCCTGCGATCGGGTCCCTGTCTGGTCCTGGTCAAGACCGGGGGCTGAGCCCCTCCCCGCGGTGACCTCACCGGCGTCGCCCCTGGCCGGCTTTAGCGCCGCCACCCGCCGCTGGTTCAACCAGAACTTTGCCGCCCCGACCCCGGCCCAGGCCCTCGGCTGGCCGGTGATCGCCGGCGGCGGTCATGTCCTCATCACCGCCCCGACCGGGAGCGGCAAGACCCTCGCCGCCTTCCTCTGGGCGATCGACCGGCTGATCCGCGAGCCGACAGATACCCCCGGGGTCCGGGTGGTCTACGTCTCCCCGCTCAAGGCCCTGGTCTACGACATCGAGCGCAACCTGCGCGCACCGCTCGCTGGGATCACTCAGGCGGCCGGGGCGCTGGGTGAGGCCCTCCGTGCCCCGCGGGTCGCGGTGCGCACCGGCGACACGCCCCAGCAGGAGCGCCGGCGCCAGGCGCGCGAGCCCGCGGAGATCCTGGTCACCACCCCCGAGTCGCTCTATCTGCTGCTCGGCTCGCGGGCGGCGGAGACGCTGGCCGGGGTGCACAGCCTGATTGTCGACGAGGTCCACGCCCTCGCGCCCACCAAGCGCGGGGCGCACCTCGCGCTCTCACTGGAGCGCCTGGCCGAGCGCTGCACGCAGGACCCCCAGCGCATCGGGCTCTCGGCGACGCTGAGGCCGCTCGATGAGGCGGCGCGGTTTCTGGGCGGCGACCGCCCGGTCGAGGTCGTCGACGCCTCGGCCCCGCCGCGGCTCGATCTGCGGGTGATCGTCCCGGTCGCCGACATGGAGCGCCCGCCGGACCTGGCCCCGGCGGCGGAGCGGGGCGGCTCGATCCTCGGCGCCCTGTACCGGCGCGCGGTCTCCCCGCCGACCCCCGAGAAGGGGATGTGGCCGGCGATCTACCCGGCGCTGCTCGCCGACATCCGCGCCCACCGCTCGACCATCGTCTTCGTTAACAGCCGCGGGCTCGCCGAGCGGCTCTGCCAGCGCCTCAACGACCTCGCCGGGGAGGAGCTGGTGCAGGCCCATCACGGCAGCCTGTCGCACGAGCGCCGGGCGCAGATCGAGGATGGACTCAAACGCGGGGCGATCCGCGCCATCGTCGCCACCAGCTCGCTCGAGATGGGGATCGACATGGGCGCGGTAGACCAAGTCCTGCTGGTCGAGTCCCCCGGCTCGGTGGCGCGCGGCCTGCAGCGGGTTGGGCGGGCCGGGCACGGGGTGGGGGAGGTCAGCACGGGGCGGATCTATCCCAAGTTCCGCGGCGACCTCTTGGAGTGCGCGGTGATCGCCGCGCGCATGCAGGCGGGGGAGCTCGAGCCGATGCGCATGCCGCGCAACGCGCTGGACGTCCTCGCCCAGCAGGTCGCAGCCCTGTGCAGCGAGCGCCCGCGGGCCGTGGGCGAGATCCACCGCCTGGTGACGCGCAGCGGGCCCTACCGGGAGCTCTCGCGCGGCGCCCTGGAGGCCGTCCTCGACATGCTCTCCGGGCGCTACCCGGGCGGCGGCTTCCAGGAGCTGCGCCCGCTGCTCGCCTGGGACCGCGCCAGCGACACCCTGAGCGCCCGCCGCGGGACCGCGCTCCTCACCCGGCTCAATGCCGGGACCATCCCCGACCGCGGCAACTACGCCGTCCACCTCGGGGCCGAGGGCCCTAGGGTCGGCGAGCTCGACGAGGAGATGGTCTTCGAGACCAAGGCCGGGGACTGCATCCTGCTCGGCGCGAGCACCTGGCGGGTGGAGGAGATTACCCGCGACCAGGTGCTGGTCTCGCCCGCCCCCGGTGAGCCCGGGCGGCTGCCCTTCTGGCGCGGCGAGGGGCCGGGGCGGCCGATCGAGCTCGGGCGGGCGCTCGGGGCCTTCTGCCGCGAGGCGGCGGGTCTCGACGCGGGCGACTTGGCGGGTTGGATCGCCAAGCAGACCCCGCTCGACCCGCTGGCCGCCAACAACCTGGCCGCCTATCTCAACGACCAGCGCCAGGCGACCGGGGTGGTCCCGAGCGACCGCGTGCTTGTGATCGAGCGTTTCCCGGACGAGCTGGGCGACTGGCGCGTCTGCCTGCTCACCCCCTTCGGTGCGCGGGTGCACGCCCCCTGGGCCATGGCCCTGCAGGCCGAGCTCGGCCGCCGGCAGGGCTTTGAGGTCCAGGTGATGTACACCGACGACGGGATCGTCCTGCGCTACCCGGACGGGGAGGACCTGCCCGGGCTCGCCGAGCTCATCCCCGACCCGGACGAGGTCGAGGAGCGGGTGACCAAGCAGCTCGCCGACACCGCGCTATTCGCCGCGCTCTTCCGCGAGAACGCGGTGCGCTCGCTGCTCATGCCGCGGCAGAGTGCCAAGGGCCGCCAGCCGCTCTGGGCCCAGCGGCTCAAGGCCCAGGGCCTTCTCGCGGCGGTGCGCCGCTACCCGTCCTTCCCCATCCTGCTGGAGACCTACCGCCAGGCGCTCGGCGACCAGTTCGATCTCCCCGGCCTCAAGGAGGTCCTGCGCGGCATCCAGTCCCGCGCCATCCGCTTGCACGAGGTCGAGACCCAGCGCGCCTCGCCCTTCGCCCGCTCGCTGGTCTTCGCCTACGTCGCCGCCTACATCTACGAGCAGGATGCCCCGCTCGCTGAGCGCCGCGCCCAGGCCCTCACCCTGGACCGCGAGCTGCTCGCCGAGCTCCTCGGCCAGGCGGAGCTGCGCGAGCTGATCGACCCCGAGGTCCTTGCCGAGCTGGAGGCCGAGCTCCAGCACCTCGCCCCCGAGCGCCGGGCGCGCGACGCCGACGAGCTGCATGACCTGCTGCGTCGCCTCGGCGACCTCGGGCCGGTCGAGCTCGCGGACCGCTCGGCCGCGTCGGCCGACGGCTGGCTCGACCGGTTGGCCGAGCAGCGGCGCGCGGTCCGGGTGCGCGTCGCCGGGCGTGAGCGCTGGATCGCCGCCGAGGACGCTGGGCTCTACCGGGACGCGCTCGGCGTCGTGCCCCCTGGCGGGCTGCCGGAGTCCTTCATCGCCCCGGCCCAGGCCCCGCTCGAAGACCTGCTGCGGCGCTACGCCCGCACCCGCGGGCCCTTCACCGGCGAGGAGGCGGCCAAGCGCTTTGGGCTCCGCCCGGCCCAGGTCGAGCCAGTGCTGCGTCTGCTCGAAGGTCAGGGCGTGCTGGTGCGCGGGGAGATCCGCCCGGGCGGGTCGGTGCCCGAGTGGTGCGACGCCGAGGTCCTGCGTCGCCTGCGTCGGCGCACCCTGGCGCGACTGCGCCGCGAGGTGGCGCCGGTCGACGCCGCGACGCTCGGGCGCTTCCTACCCGGCTGGCAGGGGATCGGCGAGGAGCGCACCGGGCGCGACCGACTGCTGGAGGCGATCCTGCCGCTGGAAGGGCTCGCGCTCACCTGGTCGGAGCTCGACCGCGTGCTGCTGCCGGCGCGGGTCACGGGCTACAGGGGCGAGGAGCTGGACCTCCTCGCCGCGACCGGTCAGTTGGTCTGGGTCGGACGGGGTGCGGCCGGTCCGCGCGACGGGCGGATCTTGCTCTACCGGCGGTCGGTGGCCCCCGCGCTCCTCGATCCGCCGGACGAGACCGGTGAGCTATCGCCGCTGCACCTCGCCTTGCTCGGGCATCTGGAGGCACGCGGTGCCTGTTTCCTCGTCGAGCTGATGGGGGCCGTCGAGCACGCGGGGCTCAGGCCTGGCCGGGACGACCTTCAGGTCGCCCTCTGGGACCTGGTCTGGGCCGGTCGGATCACCAACGACACCTTCGCCCCGCTGCGCGCGCTGGCGGGCGGGGGTCGGTCCCGCCGGGCGGCGGGTCTGGCCGGCGGGCGCTGGTCGCTGGTGGCGAGCCTGCTCAGCCCGGTCGTCGAGACCGAGCGACTGGTCGCCCGCGCCCAGATGCTGCTCGAGCGCTACGGGGTGGTGAGCCGTGAGGCGGTCCAGGCCGAGGGGCTCACGGGCGGCTTCCAGCCGCTCTACCGCGTGCTCAAGGAGCTGGAGGTGGCCGGTCGGGTGCGGCGCGGGCACTTCGTCGAGGGTCTCTCTGGGGCGCAGTTCGCCCTGCCCGCGGCGGTCGAGCGGCTGCGCGCCGCGCGCATCGACGAGATGCCGGTGGAGGGCTGGTCCGAGCGCGAGGTCCGCGTCCTCGCGGCCGCTGATCCCGCCAATCCCTATGGCAGCCTGCTGCCCTGGCCGGCGACGCGGGCGGGTGTGATGCCGAGGCGGGTCGCCGGGGCCTGGGTGGTGCTGGTGGCGGGGCGCCCGCTGCTGTACCTGGGGTCGAGCGGTCGACAGATCCTAAGCTTCCCGCAGGAAGGCGGCGGGGCGCTGGCGTTGGCCCTGGCGGCGCTGTGCGGCCTGCCTCGCCGCGGGCGTGGGCGGCTGCTGATCCGCGAGATCGACGGCGAGCGTGCGCTCACCTCGCCGCTGCGCGGGGCGCTGCTGGCGGCGGGATTCGAGCCCGATTACGACGCGTTGGCGCCCACCCCCGGCGGGGTCCGATAGGGCAGAAGGCCCGCGGCCCCGGCGCCGCACGCCAGCCGAAAATCCATGCAGGACGGGTATATAATTGCGGCAGTCCGGCCGGTGCGTGCACCGGCCGAAGCGTTTGCGCCGCAAGGGGGCTCGATTTGTCTACCACCGTTGGCGATCTCCTGAAGGACCCTCTGCTCGGACTGGAAGTGGCAGCGGGCGCGGTGGGGCTTGGGCGCCCCATCCTCACCCCGGAGCTCAACCGCCCCTCGCTGGAGCTGACCGGGTTCTTCGATTCCTTCCGCTCGGAGCGCATCCAGGTGCTCGGGAAGGGTGAGGTCACCTACGTCGGGGCGCACTCGGGCGAGCCAGGGCTGGCCCGCTATCTGGCTCGGATCTTCGACGACGATGTCCCCTGCGCCATCGTCACCAACGGCCGCCCCCCGCCCGATCTCGTCACCCAGCGCGCTGAGGTGGTGGGCATCCCGGTGCTGATGACGCGCCACAGCACCACCAAGCTCTACAAGCGGCTCTGGGAGCATCTCGACGCCGAGTTCGCGCAGGAGACCACGGTCCATGGCGTGCTGCTCGACATCCACGACATGGGCGTGCTCCTGCTCGGCGACAGCGCCGTTGGCAAGAGCGAATGTGCCCTGGAGCTGATCCGCCGCGGCTTTCACCTGATCGCCGACGATGTCGTATCGATCAAATGCCTGAGTGATTCGGTGCTCATGGGCCGCGCCACCGAGCTATTGCCCTATCACATGGAGGCACGGGGGATCGGGATCATCGATATCCGCCTGCTGTTCGGCGTCGCCTCGGTGCGTCCGGACAAGCGCATCACGCTGGCCATCACCCTCGCCGATTGGGACAAGTCGCGCGATTACGACCGCACGGGGCTCAACGAGGACCACATCGACATCCTCGATGTCGCGGTGCCCCACGTCACCATCCCGGTACGGCCCGGGCGAAACGTCGGCACCCTGGTTGAGGTCGCAGCCCTGAACCAGAAGCTCAAGAGCCTCGGCGTCAACACCGCCCAGCTCATGCAGGCGCAGATCCTTGAGCGAACCGCGCCCAAGGCGGCGGCGCGTGCCCAGTCGCCGCACGATTGAGCTCCGGGTGGAGGTCGGGTACGGCGCCCCCGGCGGGTTGTGGACAAGTCTGTCGATAAGGGTTCCAGGGCAACGCGAGAAACCGGGATCGCGAGGCTAGCCACTCCTCGCGCCAGGGCTCGCTTGGCCAGTTAAACCTTTCTCAATCAGTTTGTTGAAAAACCTGATCGCGCCTCGGTGCACCGCGGAGCTGGCGGGGTGTCGCCCAGGACCAACTGTGCAAAAGGGCGCGTGACAACCAATTGCCCTGCCGTTTCGCCGAATCTTTGGGGATGGATAGCGCCGCGCCTGGGATTGACCGGCTCGGGTGGCGCAAGGGGCGCCCTAGGTTACTCGCGACCGATTCCCGGGGCGCGCAGCGGCCGGTGGACTCGCAACCGGCCTAGGGGGTCTGGTCGGGCCCGACAGGCGGGCTGATCAGTAGGGCGGCAGGACGCTCACGTCGCGCAACGCCACCATGAAGATGCGGGCGGCATGGGCACGGGCGTCTTGGGGGTTTGCGGCGTCGACCGTGCCGGTGAAGCACCCGCCGACCCAGACCTGATAACGCCGCTCCCGCTCTTGGGTGACACCGGGCGTCCGGGTGCGAATCTGGTTGCGGTTCATGGTGCTGGACCCCTCACTTCCCCGGGGCCCCAGGCGGACCCCGGATGGATCTTCGTCTCGTCTCCTGCTGCCCTCGCCGGTCGCCGGAGGCCGGCCCGCGGGGAGCTAAACCCTCGTCGTTGGCCTTAAGGCCAGTCCCGATACCTGTACCTTAGTCTTTGAGCCAGGAGCAATTCGTGACGACCCACTCAATTCCCGACGGTACCCTCAGGGCGGTCGGTGGGGGCGAGGCGGCGGGGGCTCGCCCGGTACCTCAGTCCCGCGAGGTCGGCGTGACGCTGAGCTGCAGCGGTGTCCCGTTGCGCAGCACGCGGATCGCGGTCGCCTGGCCGACCTTCAGGGCGTTCAGCGCGTAGGTGTAGTCGTAGATGTTCTCGATCTTGCGCCCGGCGACCTCGACGATCAGGTCCCCGGCGAGCAGGCCGCCCTGCTCGGCCGGCCCCCCCTTCGCGACCCCACTCACGGCGACGCCGGCCAGGTCGCTCTGGGTGTAATCGGGGATGGTGCCGAGATAGGCGCGGAGATTGGCACGGCTGGCGTCGGTCTTGGGCTTGTCCTGCGCGATGTAGTCCGGCGGCTCCTCGCGCGCCGCGAGCCCCTGGGTGAGCAGGCCGGCCAGGCGTGCGACCTGGGTCAGTCCCTCGTAGTTCAGCCGATCGGCGGCGTCCCGCGGGGTGTTGTAGTCGGCGTGGCTGCCCGTGAAGAAGGTGAGGACGGGGACCCCGCGTAGGTAAAAGGAGGTGGTGTCGGTCGGGAGGTAGCTGTCCTCCTGCAGGCGCAGCGGCAGCCCGACCGGGACATTGCGCCGCTCGAGCTCGCCCTTCCAGATCGAGCTGGAGCCGACCCCCTGGACGTAGAGTGCGCCGTTCAGGCGGCCGACCATGTCGAGGTTGAGGTAGGCGATCACCGGCGGGGCGAGACCGGTCTCGGCCGCCGGGGCGGCGAAGGTGTCGGCGAAGTGCGCCGACCCCAGCCGCCCGAGCTCCTCCCCGGTCCAGACGGCGAACAGCAAATCGTGACGCAGCGCGAGCCTGCCGGCCGCCTTCTGGGCGGCGAGGTGCTCGGCGATCTCCAGCAGGGCGGCGACCCCGGAGGCGTTGTCGTCCGCCCCCGGGTGGACCTCACCGGCACCGGACTCGGCGCGCGAGTCGAGGTCCTTGCCGGTGCCGATGTGGTCGACGTGGGCGCCGAGCACGACCAGCGTCTCCGCGGGCCCGTCGCCGCCGTTGAGCCGACCGATCACGTTGCGGTCGCTTGATTGCTGCCGCTCCAGGCGGATGTCTGCGGTCACCCTGATCCCGTCGAGGGCGAAGCCGGGCAGGGGCTCGCCGGCGTCCAGCGCCCGCTGGGTCTCGCCGAGGTCGCGTCCGGCCGCGGCGAAGAGCCGCTCGGCCGCCACATCGCTGATCGAGACCGCCGGGAGGCTGCCGCCACCGGCGCCGGCCTCGGCCGCGAGCGGGGCGAGCTGCTCGCGCACCTGAGAGGTCGGGCCGCTCACCACGACCAGCCCGCGGGCACCCTTGTCGCGCGCGACCATCGCCTTGAAGCGCAGGTCCGCGTACTCGTGCAGGGCCTGGCGCCGCTCGGGGCTGATCCCCTCGGGCATCAGGCGCAGGACCAGGACCCATTTGCCGCTGACGTCCAGGTCGGCGTAGGCGTCGTAGGCGGGGGCGCCGTCCTCGGCCGGGGCAAGGATGCCGTAGCCGGCAAAGACGACCTCGGCCGGGTCGACCGCCCCGCTGCCGGAGAAGGCCAGCGGGCGCCAGTCGGCATCGAGCGCGAGCTCGGCCTCGTCGTCTCCTAGTTTCAGGCTGAGGCGGTTGCCCGGTGCCGGGCTGACCCCGCTGGTGAAGGCGTAGTGCTGAAACCAGCCGCCCATGTCGCCCGCCGGGGCAAGCCCGATCCTGGCCATGACGCCGGCGACGTACTCGGTGGCAAGCCGGCTCCCTGGGGCGCCGGTGAGCCGCCCGGCCATGGGCTCGGCGGTGAGGGCCTCGACATGAAGGCGCAGGTCCTCGGCACGGATCTCGGGACGGGTGGCGGGTGCCGGGGCAGGCTCGGCCGACGCCGCATCGCGCGAGCCGGCCGGGCGCAGCCCGAGCAGCTCGCGCGCCCGGGCGTCGTTCCACTCGGCGATGAAGATCTGGGCCTTGCGGTCGGCGGTGCGGCTGCTGGCCCAGGTGAGGCGCTTGCCGTCGGGGGTGAAGACCGGCAGCCCGTCGAAGCCCGGTGTGCCGGTCACCCGCACCGGCTCGCGCCCCCCCTCGGCGTCGACGATGTAGAGCTCGAAGTTGTCGTAGCCCTGGGCGTTGTTCGCGAAGACGATGTAGTCGCCCGAGGGGTGAAAGAACGGCGCCCAGGACATCACGCCCATCCGGGTGATCGGACGCTGGTCCGAGCCGTCGGCCCGCATGGTCCAGATCTCGGCGGTCTTGCCCTGCTCGTCGAAGCGCCGCCAGGTGATGCGCTGGCCGTCGGCGCTGAAGAAGGGGCCGCCGTCGTAGCCGGGGCTCGCCGTCAGTCGGCGGACGTTGCCGCCGTCGGCGTCCATGAGATAGAGCTCCATGAAGACCGAGGGGTCCTGTTCGAAGCGTTTGCGCTCGTCCTCGGTGAGCGCCCCGGGCTCATAGGCGTGGCGGTTGGAGGCGAAGACGATGGTCTGGCCGTCCGGGGACCAGGACCCCTCGGCGTCATAGCCGGGGGCCTCGGTCAGGCGGCGCAGAATGCGGCCCTCGGTGTCCGCCTCGTAGATGTCGTAGTGCTCGTCGAATGACCAGGAGTATCGGCTGCCTTGGCCGGAGACCCGCTTCTCCAGCTCTTCGCGTTGCTTCTCCCGTGCCTTCGGGTCTTCATGGGTCGAGGCGAATAGGACCCTGTTGCCGTCGGGATGAATCCAGGCGCAGGTCGTCTTGCCGACGCTGGGCGAGATCCGCCGCGTGTCCCCGGTCTCGAGGTCCATCAAATAGATCTGATAGAAGGGGTTGTCCGGATCGCGCTCGCTTTGGAACACCATCTGGGTGCCATCGGCGCTGAAGTAGCCCTCGCCTGAGCGCAGCCCGTCGTAGATGAGCTGTCGGGTATTGGTCAGCAGCTCCGCCTCGTGGTCGGGTGTCTCGGCCTGCGCGCTCACCGCGGAGATGACCAGGGCGAGCGGGGCGGCGACGGCGATTGGGAGTCTTCTCATCGTGCGGTGATCCTCGAATGGCGGGGAGTGGCGAAGGCCGGCGATCATGCGTGGCTTGTGGTGAGACCGCAACGCCCGGGGGCGGTTCGCGCCGCCGTTGACCCAGGTCAGCCCGTCTTCACGGGGTGCCGTCGATACTTCAAAGACGATGGGTGAGCGAGGAGTGCAGCGATGAAGCGGCGGCGATTCGTCCAGGCATCGGCGGCTGGGCTGGCGACGCTGGCGGCTCAGGGTCTGGCCCCGGCTCGGGCCCTCTGGGCCGGGGAGGCCAAGGACTACGACCTGGTGGCGGTGAAGGGCGCCAAGCCGGACGCCCTGTTCGATGCCGGGATCGCGGCGCTGGGAGGCATCGGCCGCTACGTCAAGCCCGGGCAGACCGTGGTGGTCAAGCCCAACATCGCCTGGGACGTGCCGCCCGAGCGGGCCGCCAACACCAATCCGCTCCTGGTCCGGCGGATCGTCGAGCAGTGCGTCGCGGCCGGCGCCAAGAAGGTCTTCGTCTTCGACTTCACCTGCGACGACTGGCGGCGGGCCTATCGAACCAGCGGCATCGAGGCGGCGGCCCGCGAGGCCGGGGCGACCATCGCCCCGGGAGACGGCGAGCGCTACTTCCAGCGGGTCTCGGTGGGTGGGCGCAACCTCAAGGAGGTGAAGGAGCACGAGCTGATTCTGGGCTCCGACGTCTTCATCAACGTCCCGGTGCTCAAGAGCCACGGCAGCGCCACCATCACGGTCGCGATGAAGAACCTCATGGGCGTGATCTGGGACCGCTTCTACTGGCACCGCAACGACCTGCACCAGTGCGTCGCCGATTTCGCTGGCTACCGTAAGCCCGACCTTAATGTGGTCGATGCCTACAACGTGATGATGCGCCACGGACCCCGCGGCTCGTCGGTGCAGGACGTGGTCGAGATGCAGTCGCTCCTGATCTCCCCCGACATGGTGGCTGCCGATGCCGCTGCGGCGCGCCTGTTCGGCGTTCAGCCGACCGAGGTGCCGTATATCCGCCGCGCCGCGGACCAGGGGGCCGGGCGGATGGACCTGGAGAACCTGGCGATCAAGCGCATCGCGCTTTAGGTCCGTTCCCCCCGCCGCGGGACATGTCCCAGCGCCTGCTCAAGCCCCTGAGGGTCGGTCTCGCGCTCGCCGTCTTCGTCGCCACCGCCGCCCTGTTCCTCGATCTGACGGGCCGGGCGCCTGGCGCCGTGGTGGACGTCGTGCTCTACGTCCAGCCGACGCCGTCGCTGGTGCGGTTCGCCGGGGCCCTCGGCTGGGCGGCGGCAGGGTTTCTCGTCGTGCTGCTCGTCACCCTGGTCTTCGGGCGGGTGTTCTGCTCGACCCTCTGTCCACTCGGGACCCTGCAGGACGCGGTCATCCGCCTGGGCATCTGGGGGCGCGTCCGGCGCCGGCGCCTACCTTTCCGCTACCGCCACCCGCGGCGGCTGATCGGCTACGGGCTGCTGGCAGGCGTCGCGGCGGCGGCGCTCGGCGGCCTGCTCCTGCCCCTCGCGCAGCTCGACCCCTTCAGCCACTTCGGGCGCATCGTTGGGCTCCTGGCCCGCCCGCTGGCGATCGGGCTGAACAACCTGGTCGCCCGGGCGCTGGAAGCGGCCGGCAGCTATGCCCTGGCGCCGGTCTCATTCGTGCTGGAGCGCTGGGAGGTCCTGCTCGCCCCGCTCGCGGTGCTCGGGCTCCTGGTCTGGATGGCCGCCCGGCACGGGCGGCTGTTCTGCAACAGCCTCTGCCCGGTGGGGACACTGCTCGGCCTGGTCGGCCGATTCGCCCTCCTGCGCATCGCGATCGACCAGGCACGCTGCGATCTGTGCGCGCGCTGCTCCATGCGCTGCAAGGCCCAATGCATCGATCTGCGCACCAAGCGGGTGGACTTCGAGCGTTGTGTCGCCTGCTTCAACTGCATCCCGGCCTGCCCCGAGGCGGGCATCGGCTATCGGTTGGCCTGGGGGCGGCGAGCGGAAGCCTCTGCGGGCCCTCTTGTCGTCGAGCGGGAGCGGCCGGAGGAGCCGTCCGGCGCCGAGTCCGACGGCCGCCGGGGCTTTCTCAGGGCCGGTCTCTGGCTCGCCGGTGGCGTTGGTCTCGGCGTGCTCGCGCGGGCGGAGGGACCGCCCCAGAACAAGCGGCCGACCGAGATCCCGGTCGTGCGCACCCATCCGGTCGCCCCGCCAGGGGCGGGCTCCATCCGTGCACTGCATGCCGCCTGCACCGCCTGTCAGCTCTGCGTCAGCGCCTGCCCGACCGGGGTGCTCCAGCCGGCGCTCATGACCTACGGGGCGCGCGGGCTCCTCAACCCGCACCTGGCCTTCGAGCTGGCCTACTGCACCTTTGAGTGCATCCGTTGCGGCGAGGTCTGCCCGACCCACGCCATCCGACCGCTGAGCCGGGAGGTCAAGAAGACGACCCGCATCGGCACCGTTCGCTTCATCGAGCAGAACTGCGTGGTGGTCGCCGAGAAGACCGACTGCGGGGCCTGTGCCGAGCACTGCCCCACGCGGGCGGTCTCGATGATCCCCCACGAGGACGGGCTCACCATCCCCGAGCTTCAGCCCGCCTGGTGCATCGGCTGCGGGGCCTGCGAGTACGCCTGCCCGGTCCGTCCGCATCGTGCCATCTACGTGGACGGCGAGCCGGAGCATCAGGTGGCGGAGCTTGCCCCGATCGAGGCGCTGGAGCAGGCCGTCCCCGCGGACTTCCCGTTTTGAGCGCTGGAGCACGCGCCGGCACTTTCGCGGCTCCGTTGAATCTGTAATGCTTTGAGCCTGTTGCCGCCAGCCCCCCGAGGTTGACCCCGATGATCTCACTGCGCATCAACGGCGAGACGCGCCGCGTCGAGGTCGACCCCGAGACCCCGCTGCTGTGGGTCCTGCGCGACCACCTTGGGCTCACCGGGACCAAGTACGGCTGCGGGGTGGCGCTCTGCGGGTCCTGCCTCGTGCACCTTGACGGCGAGCCGGTGAACGCCTGCGTCACGCCGGTGGGGGCGGTCGGGGGGCGGACGGTCACGACGATCGAGGGACTCGCGAAGGACCTGAGCCATCCCCTGCAGAGGGCTTGGATCGCCGAGCAGGTCCCCCAGTGCGGCTACTGTCAGCCGGGTCAGCTCATGGCCGCGGCCGCACTGCTCGCCAAGATCCCCCAGCCGACGGATAGCGAGATCGACCAGGCGATGTCCCGCGTGCTCTGCCGTTGCGGGACCTACAGCCGGATCCGCCGCGCCATCCACCGGGCCGCGGTCCCCGAGACCAAGGAGGTGTGAGATGGCCCAGCGACTCAGGCTCTCGCGACGCGACTTCCTCAAGATCAGCGCTCTGGCGGGCGGCGGTCTGCTGCTTGGCGTGCATCTGCCATCCTCGGGGCGTCTGGCCGAGGCGGCGGGCGATGCGGTGTTCGCGCCCAATGTGTTCCTGCGCATCGGGACGGACGGCGCAATCATCGTCGAGGTTGCCCGTTCCGAGATGGGGCAAGGGGTGATGACCGCGCTCCCCATGCTGATCGCCGAGGAGCTCGATGTCGGGCTCGACCAGTTGAGCGCCCGCTTCGCGCCGGCCGACACGGCCTATGTGAACCGGTTGATCGGCCAGCAGTTGACCGGCGGCAGCACCTCGGTGCGGGATGCCTGGGTCGTGCTCCGCGAGGCCGGCGCCGTCGCCCGCGAGATGCTGGTCGCCACGGCGGCGGAGCAGTGGGGCGTGCCGCCCGGCGAGTGCCGCACCGAGCGCGCCCAGGTGATCCACGGTGCGAGCGGTCGGCGCACGGGCTATGGCGAGCTGGCCGCCGCCGCCGCCTCTCAGCCCGTCCCGGAGTCGGTGTTCCTCAAGGATCCCGAGGAGTGGCGGCTGATCGGCACTCGCGCGCCCCGGCTCGATGTCCCCGAGAAGGTGAGCGGCCAGGCCCGCTTCGGCCTGGACGTGCGCCTCCCGGGGATGCTCTTCGCGAGCGTCGAGCGCTGCCCGGTCTTCGGCGGCCGGCTGCTGCGGGTCGACGACGCCAAGGCGCGCGCCGTCTCGGGCGTGGTCGATGTCGTGCCAGTGACCGCCGGTATCGCCGTGGTCGCCAAGGACACCTGGAGCGCCTTCCAAGGTCGCAAGGCGCTCGCCGTCGACTGGGACTTCGCCGGCAACGAGACCCTCGACAGCGCCGCCATCCGCCGCCGCTTCGAGGCCCGGCTGGCCGAGCGCGGCGTGCCGGTCCGCGAGGAGGGCGACGCCCCGAAGGCCCTCTCGGGCGCGGCTAAGACCGTCGAGGCGATCTACGAGGCGCCCTTCCAGGCCCACGCCTGCATGGAGCCGATGAACGCCACCGCCGACGTCCGTGCCGACGGCTGCGACGTCTACGTCCCCACCCAGGCCCAGACCCGCACCCAGCAGGTGGCGATGACCATCACCGGCCTGCCCGAGGAGCGGGTGCGGGTGCATACGACCTATCTCGGCGGCGGCTTCGGCCGGCGCGGCGAGGCGGACTTCGTGCTCGACGCGGTCGAGCTCTCCAAGCACCTGGGTCGGCCGGTGCAGGTGGTGTGGACACGCGAGGACGACATTCGCCATTGCTTCTACCGCCCGGCGACGCTCAATCGCCTGCGCGGGGGGATCGACGCCGCCGGCAGCCCCATCGCCTGGGAGCACCAGATCGTCGGTCCCTCGATCCTGGCGCGCGTCGCCCCCGCCGCGGTCAAGGACGGCGTCGACCGCACCTCGGTCGAGGGCGCGGCCAATCTGCCCTACGCAATCCCGAACATCCAGGTCGACTACAGCCTCGCTGGGACCCAGGTCCCGGTCGGTTTCTGGCGCTCGGTCGGCAGCTCCCAGAACGCATGGGTCACCGAGTGCTTCCTCGACGAGCTGGCCGCGGCCGCGGGGCGCGACCCCTTCGAGCTGCGCCGCGCCCTGCTCGAGGGCTCGCCGCGGCACCTGCGCGTCCTGGAGCTCGCCGCCGACAAGGCGGGCTGGGGCAAGCCGCTGCCGGCGGGGCGCCACCGCGGGATCGCGGTGGCCGAGTCCTTTGCGGGCTTCGTCGCCCAGGTCGCCGAGGTCTCGGTCGGGGAGGACGGTCAGGTCCGGGTCCACCGGGTGGTGTGCGCCGTGGACGTCGGTCCGGTGATCAACCCCGACACCGTCGAGGCCCAGATGGAGGGCGGCATCGTGTTCGGTCTCACCGCTACCCTCAAGGGCGCGGTGACTATTGAGGCGGGCCGGGTGGTCCAGGGCAACTTCCACGATTTCCCGCTCCTGCGCATCGACGAGATGCCCCTGATCGAGGTGCATATCGCGCGCAGCGACGATCCCATCGGCGGCGTCGGCGAGCCCGGGACCCCGCCGATCGCCCCGGCCGTGTGCAACGCCGTCTACGCGGCCACGGGGACCCCCGTGCGCGCGCTCCCCATCGCCCTGGGTCCGCGCAAGGCTGGCGCCGAGAAGGCCCCGGCCGCCCAACCGATGGCCTGATGGACGGCCCCGACCGGGAGGTTCTCGACGCACTCTGTGCGGGCTCCGACGCCGAGCCCGTCTGGGTCGTCACGCTGACCGCGACCTGGGGCTCGTCGCCGCGGCCGCCGGGCTCGCTGCTGCTGATCGACGCAGCGGGGCGCCTGACCGGGTCGGTCTCGGGCGGTTGTGTCGAGGACGACCTGGCCGAGCGGGTGCGCTCCGGCGGTCTCGCCGAGGGCTGCCCGCGCACCCTCGAGTTCGGGGTGACGACCGATCAGGCCCGCCGCGCCGGGCTGCCCTGCGGGGGTCGCTTGGAGGTCTTGGTAGAGCGCGTCGACGGACGCACCCAGTGGCGCCTGCTGCGTGATGCTGTAAACGCGGGCCGCACCCTGGCCAGGCGGCTGTGCCGACGGACCGGCGAGGTCAGCCTGCACCCCGCCGAGGGTCTCCCGGATTTCCAGGTGACCGAGACGGCCCTGACCCGCGTCTACGGCCCGCGCTGGCGCCTGCTGCTGATCGGCGCCGGCGACATCGCCCGCTGCCTCGCCCCCATTGCCGCCGCGCTCGGCTATCGGGTGCGGGTGTGCGATCCGCGCGAGGACCGTGCTCAGGGCTGGGATTCCGCCCTGGCCGAGCTCGATGCTCGCATGCCGGACGAGGTGGCGCGGGACTTCGCTAATGACCCGCGGGCGGCGGTCATTAGCCTCACGCATGACCCGCGGCTCGATGACCTCGCATTGATGGAGGTCCTGCCCTCCCGCCCCTTTTACGTTGGCGCACTGGGGTCGCGCCGCACCAATGAGGCCCGCCGGGTGCGGCTCGGGGAGCTCGGTCTGTCGCCGGAGACGATCGCTCGTCTGCGCGGACCGGTGGGACTTCCGATCGGCGGGTCGAGCCCGGCCGAGATTGCAGTTTCCATCGCGGCCGACTTGGTCGCCACGCGCCACCAGCGCAACCTCAAGCCGCCAACAGCGTAGAATTGAGACATCCGCATCATCAACAAAGCGAGGGAGGGGACCAATGAACGCAATGCTACCCGTGACCCTGATTGCCGGGCTGACCGTCGGCGGTTGCTGTATGCGCAACGACCCCGATGAGTTCACGCGACTCATCGGGACCGAGCGTGAGACCAATGGACTGTGCGGGATCTTCTCGGGTTGGGGGACCCTGGAAGAGCCCGAGCGGTTCGAGGCCGCCTACACGCCGGTCAGTCCGGCCGACTACGGAGAGCGGCTTTGCCGCGGGGTGGAGATGGAGGACTACGCCACCTGCATCAATCGCACGGTGGATTATTACCGCGAGGCCACACGTGAGCCCCTCCCCCCGGACGGCTCGATCTCGGGACCTTTTGCCGTGGTCGTCGATGGCCGCGTCTATCTCGGCCGCTACAGCTCGGGGCCCTTCCACGGCGATTTCCGCGTCGCGTCCGGGACCGACTGGTGCCGCGGATCGTATAACGCCTTCACTGGCTCGACCCAGGCCGTATTTGACGTAGTTTGCGACGATGGCCGGCGGGGCACCGCGGACATCGTCCTCGACCGCGAAGGGCGCAATGGCATCGGTCAGGTGATTCTCGACGACGGCACCCGCGGTGACATCCTGTTCGGTCACGCGGCGGTTGCGGCCAAGGCAGCGGGCTGACTACTGGGATCGTAGGGGCCAGAGACGTCAGGCGGGGGCGTAGCCGCCTGTGGCGCGGCGACTCCCGGCCGAGCGCGATGAGACCCGACGCCAGCCCGGCCGCCTGTGCCGGGCTGTCGGAGTCCGTCCGCTCGGGATCATCCGTTTTCCGGCGCGGCCTGCGCCGGCCGCGCCCGGCGTGCGTCGCGCCCCTCAGTGACAACATCTACGCCCGTCGCTATACTTTGGCCCCTCTGGCTGAGTGGCAGAGTGGTTATGCAGCGGCCTGCAAAGCCGTGTACCTCGGTTCGATTCCGGGCTCAGCCTTCAACTCATCCCCTCGTGTTGTCCCGGCCGTGCCGAAGCCGCTCCCCGTGAGTGCTGTCGCGGCCCTCCCCGACCCGCCCGGGTGGCGAAATCGGTAGACGCAAGGGACTTAAAATCCCTCGACTTCGGTCATGCGGGTTCGAGTCCCGCCCCGGGCACCAGGCCCGCCCCTGTGCCCCGATGAGTGGTCGCCCCGCCTCGTCCCAAGGGACCTCCGCAATGGCCCCTGCGGCATTTCGCGGGACGCCAGCGAAGTGACGCGGTTTTCGCCTCGCTTCATTCGAAAGCTTACCCTGACAATGCGCCGTCGGCGCCCTTGCCACTCGCCCTCTGGGAGCGGGTCGTGTGACGGAAACCCGGGATGCCCGTCGTGTCTTCATCTTCCGGGGCGGCGCGTCCCTGGGCCGTGGGAAACGCTGAATTGATCGGCGTTTCCCAACCGCGCCGACGTGTTTTCGATGTGCGTCCGTGCCGGGCGTGAGCAAGGGTCATTGGTTCGAGCTGCGAGGAACGCGGGGGTGTCCGGCCCTTCCGAGGTTGTGCGTGAACGCCACGAGGCGATCCCTATGAATCCGATCGAGACCGTGCGCTTTTCCTGTCCCTGGTGCGGTGAGCCAGCCGAAACGGTCGTGGACTGCACCACGGGCGATCAGGAGTACGTCGAGGACTGCTGGTGCTGCTGCCGTCCGGTCGTGATTCGGGTGGAGCTCGACGCCGGTGGCGAGCTCGCCGTTGCGGTGTGGGCGGAAGGCGCGTGAGGCGAGCCGCCTCGACTGTTGTATGCCGATTGCTCGATGCCGATCGGGGTCTGGAGAGGCCGTGATGACCTGGACGGCCGGCACTCTTCGTCGATCACTGCCCGCGACTGGTGGCGGCGTAGGGGCGCCGAAACTGACGGTTGAATGGGTCTGGGGTGTCGCTTTCTTTGACGCACAGTACGCCATGACCGGCCGTGGTCGCGGATTGCCTGACAAGCATCTAAGGCGATCGCCGGCTCATGTCACCCGCGGTGAAGTGATTCTTGGCCGTTATTCTTGACTTCGGCATGAGTTGCTATAAATTATACCGCTGTTGGCATGTAATGGTTTCCCCCATCGCGCACGCCATAAGCAGAAAAGCAGCCGGTTAGGAGGCAGACAGTGCAATACGAGAACCTCAGCGAAGACGAGCTCCAACAGCAGCTTCGGCAGTTGGAGCAGAATCGTGCCGACATCGAGCGGGCGCTCGAGCAGCGTCGGCAGCAGCTCAAGTACGACTTGGTGCAGCAGATCAAGGAGATGATCCTCGAGAACGGGTACGACGTGGCGGAGATGGCTACTCTGCTCACTGGACGCGCGGGGCGTAAGCGCCGTGCGGCGGCGCCGGCCCCTCCCAAAAAGGCTGGCCGCCAGTACACCCGCTATGTTGATCCCGACAACCCAGATAACGTCTATGTGCGCGGTGTCATCCCCGGCTGGATGAAGCAGAAGATGCTCGATCAGGGCTACGACCCCAGCTCCAAGGCCGATCGCGACCAATTCAAGGCGAGCTCGCTCCACGCAGTCGACGATTGATCGCGGCGGCGTGATGGAGCGGGCATCCGATGCCCGCGGATGTCCGCTCCCCGGCTTGGCAAGGGGCGCTGGCCTGAGTGCGAGGCGGCGTCGTCGTTCCTCTGGCCGCAAGGCATTTCGGCCGTTGCCGACGCCAGGCGTTCACCGCCTCATCTTTGCGGTCAGCGTCGCGCGCAGCGTGCCCTTTTGCTCCGTCGCCCTCCGGGCCAAGGGCGTGTCCAGTCGTGGGCTTGCAAGCCCCAGTCAGCTCATCGCTTGCCGTACTCAGGTTTCGTTAGGCCTGTGGGCTGCGGCCTTGGCATTTCGGTACCCCGAAGTACGCGGGACCCGAAGCCCGATGCAAGGAGCGCGCAATGCTTGAGCTTTTTTCTGGCACCATGAGGCGAAGCCTGCTCTGGGTGCCAATCCCGGTGTGGCTGGTGTTTGGGGCGACGGTCGCCGTCTTTACTCTTGTACCGCCAATCGATCTTGCCGTCTCCGCGCTCTTCTACGACCCGTCCGCCGGTTTTCTCAGCCGAGGTCGTCTATGGGAGCAGCTCGCGTACCACTCCGTAGCGGCGTTGATGTACGGGGTCAACCTCGGACTCATCCTGTGGTGCGTGGTTCGTTCCCTGCATCGCGTTCGCTCCCGGCGGCGTTGTGTGCGGGATATCGCCTATCTATTGCTCCTCCTCGCGCTGGCGCCAGGGCTCGTCGTCAACGCCCTGCTCAAGGAGCATTGGGGGCGAGCGCGCCCGGTTCAGGTCGCGGAGCTGGGCGGGAGCCGCGTATTCAGTCCTGCCTTCGTGCGTAGCGACCAGCGGGGCGGCTCATTCAGCTCGGGGCATGCGGCCGCGGCCGCCTATTTGGTCGTCGTCGCCTGGCTCATGGGTGGTCGCCGTCGGGCACTATGGCTGGCGCTGGCGATACTCTACGCGCTGATCGTCGGCGCCGCGCGCATTACCGCTGGCGGCCACTTCCTGAGCGATGTGCTGACCTCCTATTGTGTCGTCGCCCTGGCCGCATTCCTCTTGTATGGCTCGCTTTTTGGCGAGCCCCTCCAGCGGGCGCATGGGCATGGATCGCCCCGGCCGCCGGACGGCGATGGGAATGCGCCGCGCGCGCAATAGCGAAGTCGCGGGCGCGCACCCTGTGGCGCTGAGGGGCATTCAGACCGTTTTGAGGTACCGATGAGCTCTGCAGAAGACACCGTCAGCGATAAAGATCCGCCCGATGCCATCGAGGCCCGGCTGCTCGCGCTCGAGGCCCAAACGCTGACGCAGCAGAGCCGCCTGCGCGACTACGAGAAGGCCTTGGTCGAGCGCATCGCCGACGTTGACGATGACCGCCGCCGGGCGGCCGCGCAGCTCAAGCGGGCGATCGAGGCGGCCAGCGGCGACCAGGACCAGCGCCTGCGCAGTCGCACGCGCTGGCTGCTCCTGGGGCTAGTCGTCGCCCTGACCCTCGCCGTTGCGGGGCTGACCCTGGCCGTCTACCTGGATCAGGAGCGCCGGCAGCTCGCCCAGGATCTGTTCGACCTGCGGCAGGATGTGGATCGCGCCGCAGCGGACGTGGCGGGCGACCAAGCGGTGGAGGGCCGCCTCGTCGAGCTGGAGGCCCGCCTCGCCGAGATGCGCGGGCGCCTGGCCGCGGTCGACGGCGAGGTCGAGCGGGCGCTCGCCGCCGCGGCGGCGGCCGAGCGCATCGCGCGGTCGGAGGAGCGGGCACGGCTGTCGGGCGAGATCGAGCGTCTCGAGAACGTGCAGGACGATCTCGCCACCCGGCTCGAGGTGGCCCAGCGTGAGCTCGCGACACGCCTGGACGTCGCGTTGCAGGGGGCGGCTGGGGACGCGGTCGTCGGAGCAGCGGCTGTTGCGCCGACGGTGGCTCCCCCTGAGCCGATGGCGGCGGACGAGTCCTCCGAGGGGCGGATTGCCCCCCCAGCGATCGAGCCAGCGCCGCCGGCCGAATCGGAGCCGGTAGCCGTAGTAGCGGTCGAGGATGCGGCGGGGGCCCCCGCGGTGGCGGTGGACCCGCTGACGCCCCCCCCGACGCTCGTGACCGAGACGGCGATCTACGCCCTCCAGCTCATCGGCTTCCACGAACTGGAGCGGCTGCGGGAGTTTGCGCTCGACGCGCGCCTGGCGGACCCGGTTTGGCGGCTGACCGAGCGTTATCGGGGCCGGCCTTGGTACCCGCTGATCCAGGGGCTTTATCCGGACTACGCTGCGGCCCAGGCGGCGGTTGCCCAACTACCGCCCGCCTTGCGGGGCCTCGATCCCTGGATCCGCCCGCTGCCTGCGGGGACCGCGGTCTGGACGGTCGACCTGGTGGGAGATGCGCCGGTCCCTGCCACCGGCCCTGACGATCCCGACACCGCCCCCTGAGCCCACACTGACGCCGGCGGCACAGGCTGGTGATCGGTGCTGCGAAGGGTTGCGGCGGGAGGCGCTCAGCGCGGCCGGCGCACGTCGATGACGTCTGGGACCTGGGCCAGCTTGCCCATGACGCGGGCGAGCTGCTCCCTTGTCTTGACCTCGACCGTGAAGCGCATGCTGGCCCGGTCGGTGTGGCGGTCGGAGACGGTGTGCACGCCGACGACGTCGATCTCCTCATCGGAGAACACCGAGGAGACGTCCCGCAGAAGCCCCTTACGGTCGGCCGCCAGCACCTGGACGTCCACCGGATAGCTGCTGGCACCCACCTGCTCTGACCAGCGGACCTCGATGAGGCGGGCCAGCTCTTCTTCGGGCATCTTGCGCAGATTGGCGCAGTCGCGCCGGTGCACGGTCACGCCGCGGCCGCGGGTGACATAGCCGACGATGGCATCGGGCGGCACTGGCTTGCAGCAATGGGCCATGTGAGTCAGCAGGTCCTCGACCCCCTCGACCACCACCTCGGTGGCGGCGCCGCGCCGGTGCTTGGGCTCCGTCGGGGCCTTGAGCTTGGGCTCGGCGATTTCCTCCCGCCGTTCCAGGCGTGGCTCGCCCACCTGGCGCGCGACCTGCGTGGGGGTGAGCTCGCCGCGGCCGATGGCGGCCAGGAGGTCATCGCCGCGGTGGAAGTTGTAGCGCTTGGCCAGGGCGTCGAGCTGGGGCTTGTCTTCGATGCCGAGGCGGGCGAGCTCCTTTTCCAGCGCGGCCTTGCCCTCGACGGCGTGGCGGTCGTGATCCTGCTGCTTGAACCACTGGCGCACCCGGTTACGGGCGCGGGCGGTCTTCAAGTAGCCGTGATGCGGGCTGAGCCAGTCGCGGCTGGGGGCACCGCTCTTTTGGGTCAGGATCTCGACCGTCTGGCCGCTCTCTAGCGGCTGGTTGAGCGGCACGATGCGCCCGTCGGCCCGGGCGCCGCGGCAACGGTGGCCGATCTCGGAGTGGATGGCGTAGGCGAAGTCGAGCGCCGTTGCCCCCTTGGGCAGCTCGATCACCTTGGACTGGGGGGTGAGCACATAGATGTGCACCGGCTCGAGCTCGGCGCGGAAGCGCTCGAAGAAGTCCTCGGCGTCCTCCTCGCCCTCGCTCTTCAACTCCAGCCAATTGCGCATCCACACCACGCGCCGCTGGAACTCGGCGTCGTGGGCTTTGCTCTCCTTGTAGGCCCAGTGCGCGGCCACGCCGAGCTCGGCGTGACGGTGCATCTCGTGGGTGCGGATCTGCACCTCCAGGGGTTTGTCGCCCGGGCCGATCACGGCCGTGTGCAGCGACTGATACATGTTCCCCTTGGGGGTGGCGATGTAGTCGTCGAACTCCTTGGGGATGTGCCGCCAGAGCCCGTGGACGATCCCGAGCGCCGCGTAGCAGGAGGCGACGTCGTCGACCAGGACCCGCACCGCGCGAAGGTCGAAGATCTGCTCGATGTCGACCGCCTTGCGCTGCATCTTGCGCCAGATGCTGTAGATGTGCTTCGGCCGGCCGGTGATCTCGGCCTTGACCCCGGCCTCCTCGAACTTGGCCCTGAGGGTCGCGATCACGCCCGCGATGAACGCCTCGCGCTCCCCGCGGCGGTCGCCCAGGAGCTTGGCAATGCGCTGATAGTCCGCGGGCTCGAGGTAGCGGAGCGCCAGGTCCTCGAGCTCCCACTTGATTTGCCAGACGCCCAGACGGTTCGCGAGCGGGGCGTAGACGCGCAGGCTGTCGCGCGCGATCTTGTTGCGGCGCTCCTCCTCCAGCCTCTTGATGCTGCGCATCAGATGCAGCCGTTCGGCAAGCACCACCAGGACCACGCGCACGTCCTCGGCGATACCGAGCAGCAGGCGGCGCAGGTTCTCCTCGTGCTGATCCTGGTCCTTGGCGGCGATCACCGCGTCGACGTTGGCGATCTGGTCGATGCGGGCGAGGTCGGCGACCATCCCGGCGATGCTCGCGCCGAAGCGCGCCGCGAGCTGCGACTCGGTCACGCCGCTGCGACCGAGACACCCGTTGAGCAGCGCGGCGACCAGGGTGTCGGCGTCCATGCGGAGCTGGACCAGGATGTCCGCCGTCGACAGGAGATGACGGACCTGGGTCTCGCCGGTGTCGAGCGTCTGGTTGCCGCGGCACTGCACCAGGAGCCCGCAGGCGTTGGCGAGCCGCGCGAGCTCGTCCTCCGCATAGCTCGTCGGGAGCGCCGCCAGCCAGTGGCGGGCCGCCTCGGCGTCGTCCGAGTCGGCCTCGGGGAGGTTGTAGAGGGGTTTGACCATCGGCATCTCGCTGCGGTGCGGCTCGCCGTCGAGGCGCGATGATGACCAGGCGGTGGTGGATCGAACGACGACGGGTCGACAGGCTCACCCGGCGGCTGGGACTGGACCCGGGCCACTCGACCGGGCGACGACTGCGCGCTCGATTCAACCAGCCGCCCGATGGGATGTCCAGCGCTGCCGGTCGCGAGCGGCGCTCGGTGAACGGCCGCCAGGGGCGCAGTCAACTGTTGGGGGGCAGTGGCCGACGCGCCATCGGCTGACGGGGGAGATGGCCCGGAGAGGCCTTGGCCTCGCCGACGGGTTGACCCGAAAAAAAGAGCTTGCGCTTATTAGAATATGCTAATAAACTCTCTCCCCGTTGAGCCGCTGCACACAGCGCCCTCACACGCCGATCCCGAAAAACTACTCTTTTGGAGAAACTCGATGAAAAAGCTTGCTACTGCTGCCGCGATCGCTGCCCTGCTGGGTGTGTCCGCCTCCGCCTCCGCGTGGTGGGGCCCGGGTTGGGGTGGTCCGGGCTACGGCTCGGGCATGAACGACTGGTGGAACGACATGATGGGTGACGGCTACGGCGACTTCAACATGAGCATGTCCGGTGGCGGGCGTGGCTTCGGCCGCGGCTACAACCGCTACCGCGACTACTACGGCTACGGCCCCTACGGCTACGGCGCGCCTTACGGCTACGGTGCCCCCTACGGTTATGGTGCGCCTTACGCCGCCCCCTACGCCGCGCCTGCCGCCCCGGCGGCTCCCGCTCAGGCCAAGTAAGACATCACTCGGCGCTTGAGCTGACCCGAGGGAGAGGCACGACCGTGCCTCTCCCTCATCGCGCTTCGCGGGATCCGACCCATCGCATTGGGGCGGACTTCCCGGGGCCTTGGGTCAGCCCCTTTCTGGCGTCGGTGGGGGGGCTGCAAGCAGCAAGCTGTATCGCGGTAGCAAGCTTCCCCTCCGGCGCCACCTGCCCCGTCTGACGCCTAGGGTCGACGGACCCGACTGGCAGCCGACGCGTGCGAGCGAGCAACGCGACGGTTTTCCCCCTCCTCCCTCTCTCCCTCTCAGCGACAGCCTTGCGCGCCCGGAGATGGTGTAACCCCATCGCGTCACAACCACGGGCCGCTGCCCTGGATGACGCCAAACGGGGGTGGGATTCGCCCGATTCCGTCCGATCAGCGCCGCCACTTCTCGGCAGGAGCCGTCATCAGCGCACACGACCACAGCAGGCTCGGGATCACTTGCGGCCGATCGACGTGTCGCTTGAATCGGCCCACCGCTCGGCAAGATCGCGTGCTGCGTCCGTGTCGAGCTCGCTGCCAGGGTGTCGGTGCCGTGGATCGTGCGTTTGGTGGATACGGCGATGTCGCGGCCGACCTGAAACTGGCGTAAATCTGCCGGGGTGAAACTGCCCCTTCCTGCCCGTTTTCTTCCTCCTCGGAGCGATATTGACCTGGCGTCTT
>JALOTB010000187.1 GCA_025458165.1 Chromatiaceae bacterium
GTAGCCAGGCGCTACGCCCGCCTGCCGGGCGATACTTCCTGTAGTTTCCGACTGTTACGTTACAATCAAGCTGGTCGGACGGGGGAAGATGAGCCCGAGGTGCGAACTGGTCCGCAGAACCACCCACAAAGCGAAAACGAGCTGCCGGCAATGCAGCATGGACAAGTATCAGGTCCACCCTAACGGCGGACGAAACTCGCAAAGTCGTTGCGGCGGATTCCCAGCAAGTCCCGCAAGACAATGTGTTCGATCAGACCGGGACCCATAGGCTACTAGCCCGATTCGCGTTCATTTCCGTTCATTTGCGGACCCTCTCTGGTCCATCCGCCAGCGGAGCGCAAGGTCGGCGAGGTGGGCGATGAGGGCGGTGGTGAGCCATACGCCGAGCCAGGCCCAGTGGGCGCCGGTGAGGGCGGCGCGGAGCGCGAGGACAAGGCTGGCGCCGCCGGCGAGGTTGGCGATCAACTGCGCGGGGGGCACGCCGCGGCCTCGCCGGCGCCAGAGGACGAGGAGCGCGATGGCCTCGACGGCCATCAGCGCGAGGATCAGGTCGACGGCGCGGCCGGTGGCGAGGAGCTGGTCCAAGCCCGGGCGGCCCCGCCGGCCCTCACTTGGCCGAGACGAACCCGAGCAGGTGGGCCAGGTCCTTGAAGAAGACCCGGGCGTGCGCGGCGGGCCTGGCCCGCACCAGGCGCTTGTTCATGTAGGCGTCCCAGGTGAGCTGCTGGACGTCGGGGTCGCGGCACATGCTGACGAAACGCTCGCGCAACCGGTCGTTGCGGTAGAAGACCCGCTGCATCAGGCCGAGCGCCCAGAACACCCGCCCGTGGGCCTTCATGAAGCGTTTGCGGGCCAGCCCCAGGCAGCGCGGATGGCCGGTGTCGCAGAAGCGGTCGGCCGCCTCGGCGGCGAAGCGCCCGCCGGCCATGGCGTAGTAGATCCCCTCCCCCGAAGCGGGGGCGACCACGCCCGCGGCGTCGCCGGCGAGCACGAGGTGGCGGCCGTCGTCCCAGCGCGGCAGGGGGTGAAGCGGGATCGGCGCGCCCTCGCAGCGGATCGTCCGGCACTCGGCGAGCCCCGCGGCCTGGCGCAGCTCGCGCACCGCGGACTTGAGCGAGACGCCGTGCTTGGCGGTGCCGACTCCGACGCTGGTGGTCTCGCCGTGGGGGAAGACCCAGCCGTAGAAGTCGGGCGAGATGCGCCCCTGGTAGTAGACATCGCAGCGGACAGGGTCGAAACCGCCCTGCCCGTCAGCCGGGGACTCGACGATCTCGTGGTAGGCGCTGACGCAGGGGACCTCGGCGCGCGGGATCGCCTGGCGGGCGACCCGAGAGCGTGCGCCGTCGGCGCCGATGACGCACTTGGCCAGGACCTCCTGGAGTTCGGGCCCGCCGTCGGCCGCCGCCGACTCGTAGCGGACGGTCGCCGTCTCCCCGTCGCCGGAGACCAGCTCGGTGAAGCTCCCGGTGCGCCGCACGGCGCCGGCCCCGACGGCGCGCTGGCGCAGCCACTCGTCAAACGGTTCGCGGTTGACCATGCCCACGTAGCCGCCGTTGATCGGCATGTCGACCTCGCGGCTCGATGGGGCCACCATGCGCGCGGCCTGGATGCGGGCGCAGAGCAGGTGCTCGGGGATGTCGAACTCACGCATCAACTGGGGCGGGACGGCCCCGCCGCAGGGCTTGATCCGCCCCCCGCGGTCCAGCAGCAGCACCGAGCGCCCGGCACGGGCAAGGTCGGTCGCGGCGGTTGATCCGGCCGGTCCGCCGCCCACCACGACGACGTCGAAGGTCTGGCTGGTGCTCATCGCAATCCTCCTCAGGCGGTCTCGGCCGCGCTGCGATCGGGGAGTCGAATCGGGGACGGGAGGACCGCCGCGGCGGGGCGCGTGACCCACAGGGCCAGGCCGGCGGAGACCAGGAAGAGCACCGCCTCGCCGCTGAAGACCAGGCCGTAGGCCGGCGCCGGCGCCTCCAGCAGGGAGCGGGTGACGTCGATGGCGACGGTGCCGAGGAAGCCGCCGATGGCGAACGAGACCGCCTGGGCCGCGCCCCAGAGCCCCATGCGCACGCCCTCGCGGCGCTCGCGGCCCTCCTTGACCAGGCCCATCATCGAGCCGATCGCGGCGACCGCGAACACCCCGTTGGCGAGCCCGAGGGCGAAGACCGCCGGGCGCAGCGGAAACTCAGGTCCGGCGAGGCCGCCGGCAGCCAGCGTGAAGAGCGCGAGCGCCGAGGCCACGCAGCCGATCACGGTCCAAGTCTGAAGCGTCGCCAGGCGGCGCCCCCAGCCGGTGCTGCCGAGGAAGGCGAGCAGCAGCATGCCGACCAGCACGCCGCCGTGCTGGACGCCGGCGAGCTTGGTCGACTCACCCGGCGTGAAGCCGAAGACGGTCCCGGCGAAGGGCTCCAGGATCAGGTCTTGGGCGCTGTAGGCCAGCATGGAGACGAAGATGAAGACGGTGAAGCGCCGCGCCTTGGGCTCCGACCAGACCTGGGCCAGTGCCTCGCGGAAGGCGGGCTTGGGCTCGCCCGGCGCGCTCTCGCTCACCGCCTTGCCTTCGAGGTTGCGAATGGCGATGAGGGTGAGCAGGAAGGCAAAGACCGACACGCCCGCGGTCACCTCCACCAGCCGGGCCGGCGAGAAGGGGTCGAGCAGGTGGCCGGCGGTGGTCGCGGTGATGACGAAGCCCGCGATCATCATCATCCACACCGTGCTCGCCGCGGCGGCGCGGCGGCGGTCGTCGACGCGCTTGGCGAGCA
>JALOTB010000112.1 GCA_025458165.1 Chromatiaceae bacterium
CCCAAGAGCGTCAAGCAGAAACGTTTCAAGGCCGCCCTCGATGACAACTTCCGCGCTAAGGTTCTGTTTGGCGAACCATGATCATTCGGGAGCCCTGCCCCTGGCGCGCAAGTGCGTGCCGAGCGATCGTTCGCGGCCGGCAATCGTTACCGGCCACAGGAACCGGTGCCAGCGGGGCACGGCGGATCCCCGATCGCCTATGCTTTGGGCGATCCGGCCGAGACGTGTTGGACCGCCGCATGCGCTACCTCGCACTGGTCACTGACTACGACGGGACCCTGACCCAGAACGACCGCCTCGCCGACGCCACGGCCGCGGCGCTCGGTCGGCTGCGCGCCTCGGGCCGTCGGGCGATCCTGGTCACGGGTCGGCGGCTCGACGAGCTATTTCAGGTCTGCCCATGCACCAAGCTCTTCGATTACGTGGTCGCCGAGAACGGGGCCCTGGTGTTCGAGAGCGCGACCGGCGAGACCACCCTGCTCGCCGATCCGCCCTCGCCCGCCTTGGTCGACGCCTTGCGTGAGCGGCGGGTGGAGCCGCTGGAGGTCGGGCAGGTCATCGTCGCCACCCGCCGGCCGCACGAAGGCGTCGTCCTCGACCTCATCCAGCGCTTCGGGCTGGAGCTGCAGGTCATCTTCAACCGGGCGGCGGTGATGGTCCTGCCCGCCGGCGTCAACAAGGCGAGCGGGGTGCGTGCCGCGCTGCGCAAGCTCGGCATGTCCCCGCATGAGGCGGTCGGCGTCGGCGATGCGGAGAACGACCACTCCTTTCTGCGCCTGTGCGAGTGCGCCGTTGCGGTTGGCAATGCGGTCGACGCCGTCAAGCAGATGGCCGCCCTGGTCACCCAGCGGCCCGCCGGCGCGGGCGTGGCCGAGCTGATCGACGAGCTGGTCGCAACGGACCTCGCGAGCGTCGACGCGCGCCTCGTGCACCGCCACATCGCCCTGGGGGTGCGTCTCGACGGGACGAACGTGCTCGTGCCCCCCTATGGTGGCACCATCCTGGTCGCCGGCCCGTCCGGCAGCGGCAAGTCGACCTTCGCCACCGGGTTCGTCGAGCGCCTCGCGGAGCAGCTCTACCAGTTCTGCATCATCGATCCGGAGGGCGACTACATCAGCCTGCAGAACGCCGTCACCATTGGTGACCAGCACCGCCCGCCGGGCATCGACGAGGTGCTCGCCGTGCTGCGCGACCCGGAGGTCAACGTCAACGTCAATCTGCTCGGTGTCCGACTCGCCGACCGCCCGGAGTTCCTAGCCAACCTGCTGCCCCACCTGCAGACCATGCGCGGGCGCACCGGCCGACCGCACTGGCTGATGGTGGACGAGGCCCACCACATGTTCCCCGTCGAGTGGGGCGCGGCACCCTATCCGCTGCCGCAAACGCTCGGGGAGACGCTGCTGCTCACCGTGCACCCGGACCACCTGGCCGCCGGGGTGCTGGCCATGGTCGATGCGGTGGTCGCGGTTGGCGCGGCCCCCGATCGCACCCTGGCGCAGTTTGCGACCGCGACCGCCCGACCGCCGATCGCCATCGAGGGCCCAAAGCCGAGAGAAAGGCACGTGGTCGGGTGGGTCGCAAGGAGCGCCGAGGCCGCCTTCCCGATGCGGGTCATCCCCGGGCGTGCCGAGCGGCTCCGACACCATCGCAAGTACGCCATCGGGGACGTCCGTTACAACAGCTTCTACTTCCGCGGCCCGCACGGAAGGCTCAACCTCAAGGCCCAGAACCTGGCAATCTTCTGCCAGATCGGCGAGGGGGTGGACGACGAGACCTGGCTGTTCCACCTCCAGCGTGGAGACTATTCGCGCTGGCTGCGCGAGGTTATCAAAGACCCCCGACTTGCCGACCTCGTCCAGGGCATCGAGCGCCAGTCTGACCTCCCGCCCGCCCACAGCCGTCGCCTGGTACGGGATGCTATCGCGGCGCGCTACACCCTTCCTGAATAGCCCCAGAGGCCCTTCTCACGGGAGAGACGTCATGGATTTCAAGCTGATCATGATCTTCGTCGACGACAACAAGACCGACCAGGTGCTGGACGCCTCGCGCGCCGCCGGCGCGACCGGGGCGACCATCATCACCAGCGCCCGCGGGCAGGGGCTGAAGAAGCTCACCGGGATTTTCGGGCTGGGGATCCTGGAGCCCCGAGATGTCGTGCTCATCCTGGTCGAGGCGCGCCGCGCCGACGCCGTCATGGGCGCGGTGCTCGCCGCCGGGCAGTTGGACGAGAGCCTGCGCACCGGCATCGCCCTGCAGCTCGACGTCGAGCGGGCGCTGGGGCTCAGCGAGCACGTCGAGGCGCTGTCCAGGCAGCTCCCGGTCGGCCCGGACTCGACCTGACCGTCCCGGCCCCAAGGCCGGCGTGGCACCTTAAGCCCTGACTCTGGTCCGAACCATCGTCCCCGCAGCCAGATCCAAACCCGACAGCCAACGTGGAGGCAAGCATGATCCAGGCATACGCGGCCTTCGAGCCGGGCGGCGAGCTACGGCCCTTCGAGTACGATCCAGGTCCGCTCGGCGCGGACGAGGTCGAGATCGAGGTCGAGCACTGCGGCATCTGCCACAGCGACCTCAGTATGATCGACAACGCCTGGGGCATGAGCACCTATCCTTTGGTCCCGGGTCACGAGGTAATCGGCCGCATCGCGGCCCTCGGGCCAGGCGTCGAGCACCTCGCGCACGGGCAGCGCGTGGGGCTCGGGTGGCACGCCGGGTACTGCCTGCACTGTGAGTCCTGCCTGTCCGGCGACCACAATCTCTGCGGCCAGGCCCAGGGCACGATCGTCGCCCATCATGGCGGCTTCGCGGAGAAGGTGCGCGCCGCCGCGGTCAGCGTCGTGCCGCTGCCCGATGGGATCGACCTCACCCGCGCCGGACCGCTCTTCTGCGGGGGGATCACGGCGTTCGACCCCCTGGTGCAGTTCGACATCCCGCCCACCGCCCGAGTCGCCGTGATCGGCATCGGCGGGCTCGGTCACCTGGCCCTCAAGTTCCTCAAAGCCTGGGGCTGCGAGGTGACGGCCTTCACCTCCAACGAGGCGAAGCGCGCGGAGGCGCTGAGCCTCGGTGCCCACCACACCCTGGACTCGCGCGACCCGGCCGCCTTAGAGGGCGCCGCCAACCGCTTCGACCTGATCATGTCCACGGTCAACGTCAAGCTCGACTGGAACGCCTACGTCGCCGCGCTCAAGCCCAAGGGCCGGCTGCACTTCGTCGGCGCCACGCTGGAGCCACTCGACATCGCCGCCTTCCCCCTGATCGCCGGCCAGCGATCCATCTCCGGCACCCCCGTCGGCAGCCCGGCGACCATCCGCCGGATGCTCGACTTCGCCGCACGCCACGGCATCAACCCGGTCACCGAGCACTTCCCGCTGGACCGGGTCAACGACGCCATCGCCCACCTGCACAGCGGCCAGGCGCGCTACCGCGTGGTCCTGAGCCGCTGAAGCTCGACCCAGCGACGCCGCCCCGCCTCGGAAAGCCGCGGGGGCGGCGCCCGCCAGTTCCGGACGATCGGGTAAAGCTATCTCACCCATCCGGGAAGACGATTTCACAGGCCCGGGTCAAGGACCTAGGCTTGCCTCACCAAGTCGCCGCAAACATCCCAGCCGAAGCCGCAACCGAGTGCGCCAGGCCGGGCCAGCCAGGAGGCCTCGCGGGGGCTGGGACAGTCGAGTAGCCGACGTGACAACCCACTAGGAGTCAGCCATGAGCAACGAAAGCAAATGCCCTTTCACCGGCCTGCACGGCAGCCGGACCACGGCCGCCGCGCAGTCGAATCAGGACTGGTGGCCGAACCAGCTCAACCTCAAGATCCTGCACCAGCATTCGTCCCTGTCCGACCCCATGGGTGAGGGGTTCAGCTACGCCGAGGCGTTCAAGAAGCTCGACCTGGCGGCGCTCAAGCAGGACCTCTATGCGCTGATGACCGACTCGCAGGACTGGTGGCCGGCCGACTACGGCCACTATGGGCCGTTGTTCATCCGCATGGCCTGGCACAGTGCGGGCACCTACCGCATCGCGGACGGGCGCGGCGGCGCCGGCCACGGCAACCAGCGTTTCGCGCCCGTCAATAGCTGGCCGGACAACGTCAACCTCGACAAGGCCCGTCGACTGCTCTGGCCGATCAAACAGAAATACGGCAACCAGATCTCCTGGGCCGACCTGATGATCCTCGCCGGCAATTGCGCACTGGAGTCGATGGGGTTCAAGACCTTCGGCTTCGGCGGCGGGCGCGCGGACATCTGGGAGCCGCAGGAGGACATCTACTGGGGCGCGGAGGCCGAATGGCTGGGTGACAAGCGCTACAGCGGAGAGCGCGACCTGGAGAACCCCCTGGCCGCGGTGCAGATGGGGCTGATCTACGTCAACCCGGAGGGCCCCAACGGCAACCCCGATCCGCTCGCATCCGCCCGCGACGTGCGCGAGACCTTCGCGCGCATGGCGATGAACGACTACGAGACCGTCGCGCTCACCTGCGGCGGCCACACCTTCGGCAAGTGTCACGGGGCGGGCGATCCCAAGCTCGTCGGCCCCGAGCCCGAGGCCGCCCCGATCGAGCAGCAGGGCCTGGGCTGGAAGAGCGCCCACGGCAGCGGCAAGGGCGGCGACCAGATCGGCAGCGGACTGGAGGGCTCCTGGACCCCGACGCCGACCCGATGGGATATGACCTATCTCGACATGCTCTTCGGCAACGAGTGGGAGCTCACCAAGAGTCCCGCGGGCGCCTGGCAGTGGACGCCCAAACAGACGACCGACGCCAACCTGGCCCCAGCCGCGCACGACCCATCGAAGAAGGTGCCGATCATCATGACCACCGCCGACATGGCGATGCGCATGGACCCCGCCTACGAGAAGATCGCCCGGCACTTCCACCAGAACCCCGAGGAGTTCGCCGACGCCTTCGCCCGCGCCTGGTTCAAGCTGACCCATCGCGACATGGGCCCGCGCTCGCGCTACCTCGGCCCGGAGGTCCCGTCCGAAGCGCTGATCTGGCAGGACCCCGTCCCCGCCGTCGACCACCCCCTGATCGACGCGCAGGACGCCGCCGACCTCAAGGCCAGTATCCTGGGCCTGCGCCTGACGGTCCCCGAGCTGGTCGGGACCGCCTGGGCCGCGGCCTCGACCTTCCGCGGCTCGGACAAGCGCGGCGGCGCCAATGGGGCGCGCATCCGCCTCGCCCCGCAGAAGGACTGGGCGGCCAACCAACCGGCGCAGCTCGCCAAGGTCTTGTCCGCACTCGAAGGCATCCAGGCCGGCTTCAACGGCGCGCAGAGCGGCGGCAAGCGGGTCTCGCTCGCCGACCTGATCGTGCTCGGCGGCTGCGCCGCGGTGGAGCAAGCCGCCAAGGCCGCCGGAGTTGCGATCGAGGTGCCCTTCGCCCCCGGGCGTACCGATGCGACCGAGGAGCAGACCGACGCCGAGTCCTTCGCGGTGCTCGAGCCGATGGCGGACGGCTTCCGCAACTATGTGAAGGCCCCGTACGCCGCCCGGGCCGAGGAGCTGCTGCTCGACAAGGCCCAGCTCCTGACGCTGACCGCTCCCGAGATGACCGTGCTGGTCGGCGGCCTGCGCGCGCTCAACGCCAACGTCGGCCAGTCGGCCCATGGCGTCTTCACCCAGCGGCCCGGAACGCTGACGAACGACTTCTTCGTCAATCTACTCGACATGGGTACTGAGTGGAGGCCGACCAGCGAGGCCGCGGAGGCTTTCGAGGGCCGCGACCGCGCGACCGGCGCGCTCAAGTGGACCGCTACGCGCGTCGATCTGGTCTTCGGCTCCAACTCGCAGTTGCGAGCACTGGCCGAGGTCTACGCACAGGACGACGCCCAGGAGAAGCTCGTGCGTGACTTCGTCGCCGCCTGGGACAAGGTGATGAGCCTCGATCGCTTCGACCTGAGGTAAGCGCGGACCAGACGCCCCGAGCGTCCACCTCGGCACAGGGACGTGCCGCTGCCTCGACCGGCCCCGAGCCCGTCGGCAATGCGACCGAGCGGCTAAGCCGAGCTGAAGCCGGGCCGGCGGCGGCAACCCCCTCCCCCGCTGCCTGTGCGAAAATCGCGGCCCTCGCTGTCCCCTCCGCCGGTCTTGCCATGTCGTCCGACACCGCTCTACGCGAGCCTTCCCCGAGCGACCCCTCGCCGCTGCGACCACCGGTCCCCCGCGCGCCGGGCGAGCGCATGCCGTGGGGCCAGCTCTACGGCTCGGCGCGGGCGCTGGCCATTGCGGAGGCGGTGCGGAACACGCCTCAGCCGGTGCTTGCCGTGGTCGAGGACGTCCAGGCGGCGGCGCGGCTGTCCGCCGAGCTCGCCTTCTTCCTCGACGATCCAGCCTTTCCGGTCCTGGGCTTCCCGGACTGGGAGACCCTGCCCTACGACGTCTTCTCGCCGCTCCCGGAGCTGGTCTCGGAGCGGCTGCTCACCCTGCACCGCCTGCCCGACCTCGCGCGCGGTGCGCTGGTGGTGCCGGCGGGGACCCTGCTCCAACGCCTGCCACCGCGTGAGTACGTCGACGGGCACTCCTTCCTGCTCGCGGTCGGTGACCGGCTCGATGTGTCAGCCACCCGCCGCCGGCTGGAGCGGGCCGGCTACCAGTGCGTCTCCCAGGTGATCGCCCACGGCGAGTACGCGGTGCGCGGCTCGCTGCTCGACCTCTTCCCGATGGGCAGCCCCGAGCCCTACCGCATCGACCTCTTCGATGAGGAGGTCGAGAGCATCCGCACCTTCGACCCCGACAGCCAGCGCTCGCGGGACAAGGTCAAGCGCATCCGCCTGCTCCCGGCGCGCGAGCTCCCGCTGGATGACGAGGCGGTCACCGCCTTCCGCCGCCGCTACCGCGCGGCGATCGAGGGCGACCCCAAGCGCAGCCTGATCTACCGCGAGGTCTCCGAGGGGCGCGCCCCGGGTGGTCTGGAGTACTACCTGCCGCTGTTCTTCGAGCAGACGGCGACCCTGTTCGACTACCTGCCAGAGGCGGTCCTGCTGGTCGAGGACGGCGGGGCGCGAGAGGCCGCCGCCGCCTTCCTGGCCGACGTCGCCACCCGCTACGAGCAGCGCCGCCACGACCCCGAGCGCCCCCTGCTGCCGCCGGAGCGGCTGTACTTGGGCGCCGACGAGCTGGCCGCGCGGCTGAACCGGCTGACCGGGGTGTGGCATCAGTCGGCCGAGGTCGCCGAGTCCCGCCGCGGCTACGGCAGCGCCGTCAACTTCGACACCCGCACCCTGCCGCCGCTCGCGGTGCAGCCGCGCGCCGCGCGGCCCGCCGGGGCGCTGCAGGACTTCCTCGCGGCGCCGCGGCGGCGCGTGCTCTTCGTCGCCGAGAGCACCGGCCGGCGCGAGATGCTGCTCGCCCACCTCGCGGGCTTCGACATCCGCCCGCGCCAGGTGAGCGGCTGGCGCGACTTCCTCACGGGCGATGCCGCACTCGGGCTCACCGTGGCCCCGTTGGAGCAGGGCCTGCACCTCGCCGCCGAGGAGATCGCGCTGGTCACCGAGACCCAGCTCTATGGCGAGCGGGTGCGCCAGGAGCGGCGCCGGCGGGCCGCCGAGCGCGACAGCGAGTCCATCGTCCGCAACCTCACCGAGCTCACCATCGGCGCGCCGGTGGTGCACGAGGACCATGGGGTCGGACGCTATCTCGGCCTCACCACCTTGGACGTGGGCGGCATCCGCACCGAGCTCCTGGCGCTGGAGTACGCGCGCGGCGACAAGCTCTATGTGCCGGTCTCCTCGCTGCATCTGATCTCGCGCTACACCGGGGCGAGCGAGGAGACCGCCCCGCTGCACCGCCTGGGCGGTGACCAGTGGGAGCGGCTCAAGCGCAAGGCCTCCCAGAAGGTGCGCGACGTGGCCGCCGAGCTCCTCTCGATCTACGCCCGCCGCGCGGCACGGCAGGGCTACGCCTTCCCGGTCGACGGCAGCGACTACTCCGCCTTCGCCGCCGCCTTCCCCTTCGAGGAGACCCCCGACCAGCAGCGCGCCATCGAGTCCGTGCTCGCCGACATGGCCGATCCCAAGCCGATGGACCGGGTGGTGTGCGGCGACGTTGGCTTCGGCAAGACCGAGGTCGCCATGCGCGCCGCCTTCATGGCCGTGCATGGCGGGCGCCAGGTGGCCGTGCTGGTGCCGACCACCCTGCTCGCCGAGCAGCACTTTCAGAACTTCTCCGACCGCTTCGCCGACTGGCCGATGCGGGTCGAGAGCCTGTCGCGCTTTCGCACCGCCAAGGAGCAGAAGGCGATCCTCGATGGGCTCGCCGAGGGGACCATCGACATCGTCATCGGGACCCACAAGCTCCTGCAGCCCGGTGTGCGCTTCAAGCGTCTGGGGCTCGCCATCATCGACGAGGAGCATCGCTTCGGGGTGCGCGACAAGGAGCGCGTCAAGGCCCTGCGCAGCGAGGTCGACGTGCTGACGCTCACCGCCACCCCCATCCCGCGCACGCTCAACATGGCGATGTCGGGCCTGCGCGATCTCTCGATCATCGCCACCCCGCCGGTGGCGCGTCACCCGATCAAGACCTTCGTCAGCCAGTGGAACGACGCCCTGATCGTCGAGGCCTGTCTGCGTGAGCTCAAACGTGGCGGGCAAGTGTATTTCCTGCACAACGAGGTCGAGACCATCGACAAGATGGCCGAGCAGGTCGGGCGGCTGCTGCCCGGGGCGCGGGTGCAGATCGCCCACGGCCAGATGCGCGAGCGCGACCTGGAGCGGGTGATGCGCGACTTCTACCACCAGCGCTTCAGCCTGCTGGTGTGCACCACGATCATCGAGAGCGGGATCGACGTGCCGAGCGCCAACACCATCGTCATCAACCGCGCGGACAAGCTGGGCCTGGCCCAGCTCCATCAGCTCCGCGGGCGGGTCGGGCGATCCCACCACCGGGCCTATGCGTATCTCATCACCCCGCCGCCCTCGGTAATGACAGAGGACGCGAAGAAGCGTCTTGATGCGATTGAATCCCTTGAGGATCTCGGAGCAGGTTTCACCCTCGCAACCCATGATCTCGAGATCCGGGGCGCCGGCGAGCTGCTCGGCGAGGAGCAGAGCGGGCAGATCCAGGAGATTGGCTTCAGCCTGTACATGGATCTCCTGGAGCGCGCGGTGCAGGCACTCAAGGCCGGTCGCGAGCCCGAGCTCGACCGGCCGCTCGACCACGGCGCCGAGATCGACCTCCAGCTCCCCGCCCTACTGCCGGACGACTACCTGCCCGACGTGCACTCGCGCCTGGTGATGTACAAGCGCATTGCGAGCGCGGCGAGCGCCGAGGAGCTGCGCGAGCTTCAGGTCGAGATGATCGACCGCTTCGGGCTGCTGCCCGAGCCGAGCAAGAACCTGTTCGCCATCACCGAGCTCAAGCTCAAGGCCCAGCCGTTCGGGATCCGCAAGATCGAGGCCGGTCCGGCCGGCGGGCGCATCCTGTTCGG